>JAKDKQ010000019.1 GCA_030453295.1 Janibacter sp. | reverse complement strand
GCAAGGAGATCAGCGTCGAGAAGTTCGTCCCCGAGGACCAGATCGACCCGATGCTGCTCGACAAGAGCTACTACCTCGAGCCCGACAAGTCCGCGACCAAGCCCTATGTGCTGCTGCGCGAGGCGCTCGAGGTCCAGGGCCGCATGGCGATCGTCACCGTCTCGATCCGCACCCGGATGACGATGGCCGTGCTGCGTGTGCGCGATGGCGTCATCGTCATGCAGACCATGCTCTGGCCCGACGAGATCCGCGCGGCGGACTTCGCGACGATCGAGGACCAGGAGGTCAGCGACAGGGAGATGTCGATGGCCCGCATGCTCATCGACGAGCTGGCCGGCGACTACGACCCCGACGAGTACGAGGACGACTACGCGCTCGCCGTCGAGTCGCTCGTCAAGGCCAAGCTCGAAGGGGGCGAGGTCCAGCAGCCCGAGGCCGAGGAGGAGGAGTCCGGCGAGGTCGTCGACCTGCTCGCTGCGCTCGCCCGGTCCGTGGAGAAGGCGAAGGCCTCCCGGGGAGAGAGCACGTCGAGCGCTCCGACCACGAAGGCACCGGCGAAGAAGGCAGCGCCTGCCAAGAAGAGCACGCCCACCAAGACTGCGGCCAAGAAGTCGACGACGAAGAAGGCAGCCGCCAAGAAGACGTCTGCGAAGAAGGCCACGGCGAAGAAGTCGGCCCCGAAGAAGAAGGCGAGCTGACCCCCCTTCGTCATGCCTGAAGGCCACACCCTCCACCGCATCGCTCGCGACCTGCACGGCACCTTCGCCGGGCAGGTCGTCGAGGTGTCCTCCCCGCAGGGCCGATTCGGCGCTGGCGCAGCGCTGCTCACCGATCACCAGCTGGTGGAGGCGCGGGCGCACGGCAAGCACCTCTTCGTGGAATTTGCCGGCGAGCGGATCCTGCACGTGCACCTCGGGCTCATCGGCACCTTCACCATCGACGCCGCGGCCTATGTGGGGGAGCAGCCCGTGATCGGCCAGGTGCGGTGCCGGATCGCCACAGAGGAGCACGTCGCCGACCTGCGCGGACCGATGACCTGCGCGGTCATCACGCCCGAGCAGGAGGACGCGGTGCATGCCAAGCTCGGACCAGATCCCTTGCGGGACACCGACGGTGGGCGGGCATGGGAGCGGATCCACCGCTCGCGCAAGTCGATCGCGGCACTGCTCATGGAGCAGGACGTGCTCGCGGGTGTCGGCAATGTCTATCGCTGCGAGGTGCTCTACCGGCACCGGATCAACCCGGCGACGCCGGGGGAGCGGCTCAAGCGGGCCTCGTGGGAGCTCGTCTGGGCGGACCTGCGACGGCTGCTGCCGCTCGGCGTCGCGACGAGCCGCATCGTCACCGTCGACGAGGAGATCGAGCAGGTCGAGTCCGCGCTGGCGAAGGGGGAGGACGTGCACCTCACCGAGCGGACCAGCTATGTCTACAAGCGGACCGGCCAGGAGTGCGACCGCTGCGGGTCCCAGGTCAAGGCCAAGGACGTCGCCGGTCGCACGTTGTACTGGTGCGGCAACTGCCAGCGGCGCAGCTGATCCACTCACCTCATCGACGGAAGTACCGCTCCAGCCGCCGGTGCCGGTGCTCGAAGAAGAGGGGCAGCACCCGGATCATCACGTGGTGCGCGAGCGGGAGACGAGGCTCGAAACCGACGGTGTCGGTGACCACCGTTGCGCCGTGGTCATCGGTGAGGGTCCGACGGTGTTCCCATCGCTTCATCGACAGCATCCACGAGCATTCCTGGAAATGGCTCTCGGCCTCCATCTCGGTGATCGTCAGCATGTCGACGTCGATGGGAAGGAGGCCGAAGAGACGCAGCGGGGCGCGGCCGGCCGGGCTGCCGATGGGGATCGTCGCCATGGTGGCCGAGCGGTGCTCGCGGGGCAGGGTCATGCTCAGGAAAGGCATCATCTCGTCGTTGATTCCCTCGGATGTGGTCACCCGCCGCCACACGACCGCGGCCGAGGCAGGGACACGGCACGAGCTGGTGAACTCGCGGAAGGCCATCAGGGCCGCTCCGGCCGCGTGAGGTGCATGACCTCCGGCGAGCGACCCCACTCGTCACGACCCAACCGGGAGGCCGGCCGCAGCGCCTCCATGCTCGGGTGACCGTCCACGAGGGCGTCGTCGGAGATGGTGATCGCCAGGACGTCGCCGAGCACGAGATGGCTGTTGCCCAGCTTGATGCTCGAGTGCAGGCGGCACTCGATGGAGACGGGTGAGTCCGCGACGCGCGGGACCGGGACGAGCTCGCTGGGCTCGAGCGTGATCCCGAGTGTGTCTGCCTCGTCCACGGACGGGTCGAAGGGGGCACTGCTCGCGTTGGCGAGGTCCGCGAGCTGCTCGCTCACGAGGTTGATGACGAAGTGCTGGGTCTGCAGGACATTGCGCAGTGTGTCCTTGCGCCCGACCGAGGTGAAGCTGACGATCGGCGGACGCGCGCACGCGACGTTGAAGAAGGAGTGGGGCGCGAGGTTGCCGACGCCGTCCGACCCGATGCTCGTGATCCAGGCGATCGGCCGGGGCACGACCACGGAGGTGAGCAACGCGTAGGCGTTGGTGTCGGGATCGCTGACGTCGAAGACCGTGCGCATGGGGACAGCCTAGGTTCGACGGTTGTCCACAGGCGTCGACCTGACGGCGAGCGGTGGCCGTGGGCCGGGCCTAGTTTCGACGGCATGAGCCAGATCGCCAGCGCCCCTTCCTCCACGTCGACCCCTCGTCCGCCGGTCGCGGCACCGGTCCTCTCCGGCCGACTGGCGGTGGGGACGGCCGTGGGCTGGACGTTGGTCGCGGTCGTCAGTGCGGTCGTGGCCCTCGTGACGAAGGGGGAGACGCAGGCCTGGGTCGAGGGCACAGGCGACGATTCACGCGGCTTCTTCATCCTCGCGGGCCTCGGGGCTGCCGAGAGCATCCTCATGGTGGCGGCGTGGATCGCGGGCTCGATCTGGCTGCTGGGGCTGCGCGCCGTCGCCGAGGTCGTCGCGCCCGGCCATCCGCACCGGCGGTCGCAGATCTGGGCGGTCGCGGGGTGGGCGGTGCCGATCCTCCACCTGTGGTTCCCGCTCCAGGTGGTGGCTGACGCGCTGAGCGCCGTCGGGAGCCGATCGAGACGGCTGCTGCTGGCCTGGTGGACGACATGGCTGCTGGCCTCGGTCGTCGGGTACGCGGCGAGCCATCTCGGGGGCGACCTGATGACCGCTGGCCAGGTGTCGCAGTGGGTGACGGGGCTGACGGTCGACGCCGTCCTGACGCTCTTGGCGCTGCCCGCATGGGTCGTCCTCGTCCGGCGCGCGACCCGGGCTGCGGCGGTGGCCGGTGGCGGCGCTACCGTCGAGCCATGAGCATCGTCAAGATCAACGCCATCAGCGTCCCCGAGCAGGCCCGCGAGGAGATGGAGCGCCGCTTCGCCGCTCGTCAGGGAGCTGTCGACAAGGCGCCCGGCTTCGAGGGCTTCCAGCTGCTGCGCCCGACCGAGGGTGGCGACCGCTACTTCGTCGTCACGCGCTGGGCCGACGAGGAGTCCTTCGCCGCCTGGCGTGACGGGGACGGCCGGGCCGCCCACTCGGGCGAGGCCAAGAAGCCGGTGGCCACGGGTGCAGAGCTGCTCGGCTTCGACATCGTCATCGACGTCCCGGCACCCGCGGCGTCGTGATCGTGATCCGCTGAGAGCGAACAAGGGGTGACCCCCTCCGTGTCATGGAACAGGGTTGGGGGTACCTGCGTTGTGACCCCATGAGAGGCTCGCCGCCCGGCTCAGGCAGCGGGCACGGTTAGCATCGAGGTCAGAGCACCACGTGAAGGGGAGATCCCATGTTCGAACGGTTCACCGACCGGGCCCGCCGGGTCGTCGTCCTCGCCCAGGAGGAGGCACGCCTCCTCAACCACAACTACATCGGGACCGAGCACATCCTGCTCGGCCTGATCCACGAGGGCGAGGGCGTGGCCAGCAAGGCACTCGAGTCGCTCGGCATCTCCCTGGACGCCGTCCGTGAGCAGGTCCAGGACATCATCGGTCCCGGCCAGCAGGCGCCGTCGGGGCACATCCCCTTCACCCCGCGTGCCAAGAAGGTCCTCGAGCTCTCCCTCCGTGAGGCGCTGCAGCTTGGCCACAACTACATCGGGACCGAGCACATCCTGCTCGGCCTGATCCGAGAGGGTGAGGGTGTCGCCACCCAGGTCCTCGTCAAGCTCGGGGCGGACCTCGGGCGCGTGCGCCAGACCGTCATCCAGCTCATCTCGGGCTACCAGGGTGGCAAGGAGGGGCAGGCCGCTGGCGTCGGCGCCGGTGCGGGCCCCGCCGAGGGACAGCCCGCGGGCTCCTTGGTGCTCGACCAGTTCGGTCGCAACCTGACCCAGGCTGCCCGCGAGGGACAGCTCGACCCGGTCATCGGGCGCTCGCAGGAGATCGAGCGCGTCATGCAGGTGCTCTCGCGGCGCACCAAGAACAACCCTGTCCTTATCGGTGAGCCCGGCGTCGGCAAGTCGGCCGTCGTCGAGGGCCTCGCCCAGGACATCGTCGACGACAACGTGCCCGAGACGCTGAAGGACAAGCAGCTCTACACGCTCGACCTCGGCTCGCTCGTCGCCGGCAGCCGCTACCGCGGTGACTTCGAGGAGCGCCTGAAGAAGGTGCTCAAGGAGATCAAGACGCGCGGCGACATCATCCTCTTCATCGACGAGATCCACACCCTCGTCGGTGCAGGTGCTGCCGAGGGCGCGATCGACGCCGCGAGCATCCTGAAGCCGATGCTCGCCCGTGGTGAGCTGCAGACCATCGGTGCGACGACGCTCGACGAGTACCGCAAGCACATCGAGAAGGACTCGGCCCTGGAGCGTCGCTTCCAGCCGATCCAGGTCGCCGAGCCGTCGCTGCCGCACGCCATCGAGATGCTCAAGGGCCTGCGCGACCGCTACGAGGCGCACCACAAGGTGACCATCACCGACCCGGCGATCGTCGCCGCCGTCACGATGGCCGACCGCTACATCAACGACCGCTTCCTCCCGGACAAGGCGATCGACCTCATCGACGAGGCGGGCGCGCGGCTGCGCATCCGTCGGATGACGGCTCCGCCGGAGCTGAAGGAGTTCGACGACAAGGTCGCCAAGGTCCGCCTGGAAAAGGAGTCGGCCATCGACGGCCAGGACTTCGAGAAGGCGGCGAGCCTACGCGACGACGAGAAGAACCTGCTCGCGGAGAAGGCCAAGCGCGAGGCGGAGTGGAAGGCCGGCGACATGGATGTCGTCGCCGAGGTCGACGAGGAGCTGATCGCCGAGGTGCTCGCTGCCTCCACCGGCATCCCCGTCTTCAAGCTCTCCGAGGAGGAGTCGAGCCGACTGCTCAACATGGAGGCCGAGCTCCACAAGCGGGTCGTCGGCAACGACGAGGCCATCAAGGGCATCTCGCAGGCGATCCGTCGCACGCGCGCTGGTCTGAAGGACCCGCGTCGTCCCGGTGGCTCGTTCATCTTCGCCGGTCCGACCGGTGTCGGTAAGACCGAGCTGGCCAAGGCGCTGTCGGAGTTCCTCTTCGGCGACGAGGACAGCCTGATCACGCTGGACATGTCGGAGTACTCCGAGAAGCACACGGTCAGCCGCCTCTTCGGTTCGCCTCCCGGCTACGTCGGGTACGACGAGGGTGGCCAGCTGACGGAGAAGGTGCGCCGCAAGCCCTTCTCGGTGGTCCTCTTCGACGAGGTCGAGAAGGCACACCCGGAGATCTTCAACTCGCTCCTGCAGGTGCTCGAGGACGGGCGTCTGACCGACTCCCAGGGTCGGATGGTCGACTTCAAGAACACGATCATCATCATGACGACCAACCTCGGTACGCGGGACATCTCCAAGGGTTCCTTGGGCTTCACCTCGGGCGCCGACCAGACCTCGAGCTACCAGAAGATGAAGGACAAGGTCACCGACGAGCTGAAGCAGCACTTCCGCCCCGAGTTCCTCAACCGCGTGGACGACACGATCGTCTTCCCGCAGCTGAGCCCCGAGGAGATCGTGCAGATCGTCGACCTCGAGGTCGCCAAGCTCGACCAGCGGCTCAAGGACAAGGACATGGGCCTGGAGCTCACGGGTGCGGCCAAGGAGCTGCTCGCCAAGCGCGGCTACGACCCCGTGCTCGGCGCGCGTCCGCTCAAGCGGACCATCCAGCGCGAGATCGAGGACGTGCTGTCCGAGAAGATCCTCTTCGGCGAGCTCACCGCCGGTGAGATCGTCGCGGTGGATGTCGAGGGCGAGGGCAAGTCGGCGATCTTCACCTTCAAAGGTGCACACAAGATCGGCGAGCTCGACGTCCCACTCCTCGGAGCCGGTGATGGCGGCGCCGGGAGCTGATCCCGTCCGCCCCGCTCCCTGAGCGTCCGCCACGCTCCCTGAGGAGCTCGCGCAGCGAGCGTCTCGAAGGGGCAAGGGCTCAGCATCGAAGGGAGGGTCCCACCACCGCGGTGGGGCCCTCCCTTCGTCGTGCGCGGTGACGCCTCACGCCGGCGGTGTCCACCGGGGATCTCGCCCGATGAAGGCGAGGAGCCGGTCCTGGACACTGGCATCCGGCGGCACCGGCTGCTCGTCACCGAACTGCCCGGAGGCGCGGATCATCTCGGCCTGCGCCGTCATGCCGTCGAGCGCTCCGGCGATGAAGTCCTCGTCGAGTCGGTCGTCCTGGCCCGTGGCCCGCGCGAGGTCCCAGGTGTGGAAGACGACATCGCTGGTGAAGAACTGGTCGAGCATTGCCGGCAGCGGCAGCTCCCCGATGTGGTCGTGGGCGAAGGTGATGGTCTCGGTCGCGGGGTCCTCGAGGAGCCCGCGGACGTGCGCATCGGTCTGCTCCCAGGCGCCGACGGGGTCCTCGTCGGCGGACGGCACCGGCTCGAAGGTGACCGGGCTGCCCGACGACACGAGCGCCGGCAACCACGTGGTCAGGTGAGCGACCACGTCCCGGGCGCGCCACTCGACGACGGGTGTGGGGGCGTCCCAGTCGCGCGTCCCGTGGACCCGGTCGGTGAAGGTGTCCGCGGCGGACCGGTAGCGGTCGGCGACGGACATCTCGGACAGCGAGGTCACGCGACCTCCCCGGCGGCGAGCATCCGATCGAGCGTCAGGTAGCCCTCGTTGACGCCGACCTCCATCCCGGAGGCGAGCATCATCTCGCGGGCCTCGAAGGTGGCCACGAGCGAGTGGCCGTGCACGCGGGTCCACCCCCCGCCCATGTCCTCGAAGGTCATCGTCTCCAGCGAGACCCCTTCGGGGAAGCCCTCGAAGGTGAAGGTCTGCACGATGCGCTCGGGAGAGACCTCGTGGAAGCTGCCGTGGAAGGCGTACTCCTCGTCTCCGCGCGTGTTGAGGAAGCGGTAGCTGCCCCCGGTGCGGGCATCCCAGTGGTCGATGACCGTGGCGACCGAGTCCGGGCCGACCCAGCGTGCGTAGAGATCGGGATCGGTGTGCGCGGCGAAGAGCTGGGCGGCGCTCGCCCGGAAGTCCCGGGTGATCCGGATGACGGGCACCTCGGGGTCGGCCTCGATGGTGGCGGTGGTGATGTGATCAGTGGTCTGGTTCATTGTCCTGCTCCGTGTGTGTCGGACGTGCCTGTGGTGTCGGACGAAGGGAGGTCCGCCAGGACCTCCTCGAGGCGGGCCATGCGCTGCTCGGCCCGTCGTTGGTGCCGCTCGATCCAGCCGGTCATCTCGGCCAGCGCCTGGCTCTCTAGGTGGACCGGGCGGCGTTGTGCCTCCCTGCGCCGGCTGACGAGGCCAGCCTCCTCCAGGACCTTGAGGTGCTTGCTCACGGCCTGGAGCGAGATGTCGTAGGGGGCGGCGAGATCGGAGACGGTGGCGTCGCCGATCGTGAGGCGGGCGACGATGTCCCGCCGGACAGGGTCGGAGAGCGCGGCGAAGGACCTGGAGAGGCGCTGCTCCGGGGAGTCCTCCACGATGATCTCCTTATTCAACCGATTGGTTGAATACAAGGCTAGACCCGGGGTCTGATGTGGTCAAGAGGGGAGCGGGAGGATCAGAGCCGCTTGCGCATCGCCTTCATCTGGTCGATCTGCTTGCTCTGGGTGACGTGGATGTCGTCACCGAGCTCGCTGGTGCGCTCGTCAGAACCCTTGTCACCCAACGTGGTGCACATCGTCAGAGCGCCCTGGTGGTGCGCGGTCATCAGGTCGAGGTACAGGCGGTCCACGTCAGCGCCCTTGGCCTTGGCGAGCGCGTCGAGCTGCTTCTGCGTCGCCATCCCGGGCATCTGTGCGTGCTGGGAGTGCCCGGCCCGGGAACCCAAGGTCGGGTTGGTCGCCTCGATCGGCACCTCCTCGCCCCAGGACGTCAAGGTGGTCGACATGGCCTTCATCTCCGGCTTCTGCTCATCCCGGATGCGGCTGGCGATGCCACGCACCTGCTTGTCGGTCAGGCGGCCCTTGACCAGATCGCCCATGACGACAGCCTGCGCGTGGTGAACGATCATGTCCTGCAAGAAGGCGACATCGGCGTCGTTGTGAGTGGCCTTGGGTGTGGCCACGGCCGAGGTCCCGGTCAGCGACGTGTTCGGCTCACCCGGGACTCCCGGCTGGAGCACGGGCGCGTCGGGGGAGGTCGCGGTCGGGGTGGCCGGCTCGTCGGAGGAGCAGGCGCTGAGAGCCAGAGCCAGAACCGTGGAGGCGAGGTGGGGGGTGAAGCGGTAGCGGGTCACCGAGCCGACGCTAGCCCCCTTCGCTGCCCGCAGGAGCGCTGCCGGCAGAGCTGACCATTTCCGGGAAGAACCCGGAAATTGGCGGGGGTGCGCGCCCGTGTGACGGGGAGGAGGGTGTGGCGTACCCGCCGAGCGCACCCAGTCCCGGCGGACGCCACGTGGAGGAAGCATGCGCAAGAGACCAGCCCTGGCCGCCGCGGCCGCCGCAGCCATGATCATCACCGGAGTCGGGAGTGCCACCGCACAGGGACCCGGCGATCGAGTCGGTGTCTCGGGGACGGATCTGCTGACCGATGAGATCGGCCGCAGCGCCAATGTGAAGCATCTGGCCAACCTCGCCCCCTCCGGTGTGCTCGCCGAGGGGCTCGGGACGGACATGGCCTTCCAGGACGACAAGGCCTTCGTCGGCAACTACGACGGCTTCTCGATCATCGACGTCCGCAACCCCAGGAAGCCGAAGACCCTCGTCCAGGTCAGCTGCCCCGGGAGCCAGAACGACATCTCGGTCTCGGGTGACCTGCTCTACCTGTCGACCGACTCCTCCCGCAGCGACGACTCGTGTGCCTCCACCTCGCAGTCGGCGACCCAGAAGGAGAGCTGGGAGGGGATCAAGATCTTCGACATCTCCGATGTGACGAATCCCCAGTACGTGAAGTCCGTCGAGACCGCCTGCGGCTCGCACACCCACACGCTGGTCCCGGGCAAGGGCGAGACCAAGGGCAATGACTACCTCTACGTGTCGAGCTACTCGCCGCGCGCGGAGTACCCCGACTGCCAGACGCCGCATGACCTGATCTCGATCGTCAAGGTCGACACGTCCGCGCCCGAAGAGTCCGAGGTCATCGCGACCCCCAACCTCTTCCCAGACGGGGGCAACCCCGGTGGCCCCGGCCCGACGCCCATCGCCAACCGCTCCTCGACGACCGGTTGCCACGACATCACTGCGCTGCCGCACAAGGACATCGCGGCCGGTGCCTGCATGGGCGACGGGATCATCATGGACATCTCGGACCGGGAGCAGCCCCAGGTCATCGAGCAGGTCCGAGACGACGAGAACTTCGCCTTCTGGCACTCCGCGACCTTCAACGCTGATGCGACCAAGGTCGTCTTCACCGACGAGCTCGGCGGTGGCGGGGCCGCAACATGTGACGCCGAGACCGGGCCCGATCGCGGGGCCAACGCGATCTACGACCTGTCGGCTGATCGTGAGCTGACCTTCCGGTCGTACTACAAGATCCCGCGCCACCAGACGGCGACGGAGAACTGCGTGGCCCACAACGGCTCGCTCATCCCCGTGGCCGGTCGCGACCTGATGGTCCAGTCCTGGTACCAGGGCGGCGTGAGCGTCTGGGACTTCACCGACTCGGACAACCCGCACGAGATCGGCTACTTCGAGCGGGGTCCACTGCCCGCTGACGAGGGCATCGGAGGGACCTGGTCGACGTACTACTACAACGGTCACGTCTTCTCCTCCGACATTGCTCGCGGTTTCGACGCGCTGAAGTTCCACGACCCGGCGGTCAAGCGGGCTGACACGATCCGCATGGGCGAGCTCAACCCCCAGTCGCAGCCGGAGTACCCGGTGCGCTGATCTCCCTTCGTCCTGAGCCTGCGCCCCCGCCCTCGTGGTGGGGGCGTAGGTTTGTCCGGGTGACCTTGACCATCCGCCGCGCGCGCACCAGCGATGTGCGCGAGATCCGTTCCCTCGTGGCTCCGCTCGCCGAGAGGCGAGTCCTCGTCAGCAAGGACACCGTCGCCTACTTCGAGGGGCTCCAGGAGTTCCGGGTTGCCGAGGTCGACGGGCAGGTCGTCGGCTGCGGTGCGCTGCACGTCATGTGGGACGACCTCGCCGAGATCCGCACCCTCGCCGTCGCGGACGGTCAACTGGGTCGCGGGGTGGGTGGCGCTCTCCTGGAGGCCCTCGCGCAGGACGCGGAGGAGCTCGGCGTCGAGCGGCTCTTCTGCCTGACCTTCGAGGTCGACTTCTTCACCCGTCACGGCTTCACCGAGATCGAGGGTCAGGCCGTCGACCCCGATGTCTATGTCGAGCTGCTGCGCTCCTACGACGAGGGCGTCGCGGAGTTCCTCGACCTCGAGCGCGTCAAGCCCAACACTCTCGGCAACACCCGGATGCTCCGCGAGCTCTGACCTCGCATCTCCTTAAGGTAGTGCGCACCTTTTGCGCATCTCCTTAAGGTCGTGCGCACCTGGGGCCGCATTTCCTTAAGGTCGTGCGCCCCTGGGGCCGAATCTCCTTGAGGTCGTGCGGTGGGGCGAAGGGAGGGGACCGCTCAGCTGGGCAGGGCGTAGCGGGAGCCGTCCAGCGGCTCGACCAGCCCGTCGTCGACCAGCGCGGCGAGGCAACGCTCGAGCTTGCTCTCGTCGTCGGGCCACGCCGCCGTGAGGTCGCTCCGGGTGATCGGGTCAGGGCTCTCACGGAGCAGCTGCACGATGCGACCGCGCACCTGCCGGTCGGTCCCATGCCAGGCCTGCCCACGGCGGACCGGCCCCTCGTGGTCAGGTCGGCCGGCGAGCTGCCAGGCGCACAGATGGGCGACAGGGCACTCGCCGCATCGAGGAGAGCGCGCGGTGCAGACGAGCGCGCCGAGCTCCATCGACGCGGCATTCCACAGGTTGGCCCGGTCACGGGCCGACGGCATCGCGGCATGGGCCAGGCGCATCTCGGCGGCGGTGAGCGCGGGCGCGGCGTGCTGGGTGCCGCTCACAGTCCGTGCCAGCACCCGGCGCACATTGGTGTCGACGACGGTGCGCGGGTCCTGGAAGGCGAAGGACGCGACGGCCGCTGCGGTGTAGGCCCCGACACCGGGCAGCGCGAGCAGGTCATCGTGGTCCCGGGGGACCTGACCGTCGTGCTGCTCGACCATGGCCCGGGCCGACTCCCACAGGCGCAGGGCCCGTCGGGGATAACCGAGCCGGTCCCACATGCGCACGGCCTCGCCGGGGGAGTCGGCAGCCAGCGCTGCCGGGGTGGGCCACCGCTCGAGCCACCGCTCCCAGACAGGCAGCACCCGCGCGACCGGGGTCTGCTGCGACATCACCTCGGACAGGTAGATGCCCCACGGGGTGCACTCGGGGTTGCGCCACGGCAGGTCACGCCCATGCTGGGCGTACCAGTCGAGGACAGCGGAGTGCAGGACGGCACTGGCCACCCCGGTCGGGGGGAGGTCGCTCACGGCAGGTCGATCTCCGCGAATCGCGGTCGGTACAGCTCAGGATGGGTGTAGAAGGGGCCGTGAGACGTTGGGGACTCGCTCCACGAGATGAGCAGACGACCCGAGGCGGTCGTGAAGTCGGGGTGGACCAGAGGCGCGTACCGCCGGATCGTGGCGTCGTTGGCCAGAGGACGGACACGGTGCTTGGTCCAGGGGCCGGTCACCTCAGGTGCCTTCCAGACGCTCAGCCACACTCCGTGGTAGTCGCCCTCCTTGCTGACGGCGTACCAGTCGCCGTCCTGCTCCATGACCCCGAGGACGTGCGAGACGCCGTTGTCCGGACCGACGAGCTGCGCCGCCTCGCTCTGGGCGGCTGAGGGGTCGCCGGCCACCCAGGTGCTGCCGTCCCAGTACTGCCAAGCGTCAGGGTCGTCGAGGTCGTCGGGTGACGTGCGTGCGACGTGCAGGGCCCATCCGGCGGTGGACTTGTCTGCATTGCTGGCCGTGCCGAAGACGTAGGTCCAGGGACCCACGTCCCACATGGCAGCACCCCAGGTGGGGACCCGCGGGTCCTCGGTGCGGGGCCCGAGAGGCCGGTGGGAGACCAGGCGCGGCATGCGGTTGGTGGGGACCTCGAAGGTTGCGAGATTGGACCCCGTGGTCGCAAAGGACTCGCTGCCCTCGACGGTCACGGTCGCGGTGATCATCTGGACGATGGTCCCGCCCTTGACCGGGGTCGCGCGCAGTGACATCGGCCAGTAGCCCAGCTTGCCGTCGCTGGGGATCGCCGGACCATGGTGGTCGACCTCCATGGGCTTGATGCAGGCGCCATTGGAGATGAGCACGGAGTTGCGCACCATGAAGGGCGTGACGACGTCCGTGTCACGGATGGTGTCGCCGAAGGCGTAGAGCCGCCGGCCGTCCGCGAGGGCCACGGAGCCGCCGTGGTCGGCGCCTTCGAGCGTGGGCTCCCCGTCGAGCTGGTCCATCAGGGCATTCATGCCCTTGGCGTCCACCGGTGTAGGGCCTGAGCAGGCGCTACCGAGCTCGGTGCCCTCGGTCCGCAGTGCCTCGCCCTCAGGTGTCGGGCCCAGCTGTGCGGCGCCGGTCACGGCGGCATTGACCTGATCGGTGTACGTCCAACCGAACCATGCCCCGGCGACGACGAGGCTGCCGGCGAGCCATGAGACGAGGAACCGGGTCATGTCACACGTAGCGCTCGAGGATCGATGACTCGGCCAGCCGCGAGAGCCCCTCGCGGACCGTCCGTGCGCGCAGCTCCCCGACCCCGTCGACCGTCATCAGGTCGTCGATGCCGGCTGCCAGCAACCGCTGCAGCGAGCCGAAGTGCTCGACGAGACGCTCGACGATGGCACCCGGCAGGCGGGGGATCTTGCCCAGGATGCGTAGTCCCCGAGGGCTGACCGACGCGTCCAGGGACTCGCCGACGATGGCGAAACCCAAGGTCTTGGCCACGTGCCCCAGGTCGAGCAGCTCGGCGGCATCGAGGGTGGAGAGGTTGTCGAGCACCTGGTCGCTTGACCCCACGGGACCCTCGGGGTCGAGGTAGTCGAGGATCACGGCGTTGAGGTCGTCGTCGAGTCCGGCGGTCAGCTCCTCGAGCTGCAGGGTCAGCAGACGTCCGTCGACGCCGAGCTCGAGGACGTACTCGGCGATCTCGGCGTGGATGCGGCGGACCATCTCGAGACGCTGGAGGACGACCGCGATGTCCCGCACGGTGACGAGGTCCTCGATCTCGAGGGCGGAGAGCGTGCCGGTGACCTCGTTGAGTCGGTTGGTGTACCGCTCGAGGGTCTGCATCGCCTGGTTGGCCTGGGAGATCAGCTCGGTCGTCGTGCGCAGCACGTGCCGTCGGCCGCCGACGTAGAGCGCAATGATGTGCATCGACTGGCTGACCGAGACGATCGGGTGCCCGGTCTGCTTGGCCACCCGCTCGGCGGTGCGGTGCCGAGTGCCGCTCTCGATCGTCTCGATGCTCGAGTCGGGCACGAGCTGCACAGCGGCCTTGAGGATGCGCGAGACGCTCGAGTCGACGACGACGGCGCCGTCCATCTTGGCCAGCTCGCGCAGCCGGGTCGCCGAGAACTCGATGTTGAGGTCGAAGCCGCCGGTGCACAGGGACTCGACGAGCTTGTCGTGACCCAGCACGATGAGGGCGCCGGTGTTGCCTCGCAGGATGCGCTCGAGCCCGTCGCGCAGCACGGACCCCGGCGCGACCGCGGCAAGGGTCGTCCGGAAGAGCTCGTCGTCAGTGTCGGCCACGCGGCGAGTCTATGGTGTGCGGCTGGACACCAGGTGAGGACGAGGGTGATGCCCTCGGGCCGCGGTGATCGCCGACGCCACGTCGACGACCTCGATGACCTCCATGCCCTGCGGGGCGGGGGAGTCGGCGAGAGCGCCCTTGGGGACCAGAGCCGTGCGGAAACCCAGCCGCGCCGCCTCGGTCAGGCGCCGCGCGACCCCGGCGGCGGGGCGCACCTCGCCACTCAGGCCCACCTCGCCGAGGGCGAGGAGGTCGTGCGCGATGGGCTCGTCGAGGACGGCGCTCGCGATGGACACCGCGACGGCCAGGTCGCTGGACGGCTCGGTGATCTTGACCCCGCCGACGCTGGAGACATAGGTGTCCTGGTTGCCGATCGGGGCGCCTGCTCGCTTGTCGAGGACGGCGATGATCATGGCCAGCCGGCCGCTGTCGAGCCCGACATTGGCTCGTCGTGGCGTCGGGATCTGCGACGGACTGACGAGCGACTGGACCTCGACGACCAAGGGCCGCCGTCCCTCGAGCGTCACCGTCGCGCAGGTGCCCGGCACATTGATGTGGCGGCTGGACAGGAAGAGACCGCTGGGGTCGTCCAGGCCGATGATCCCGCTGTCGGACAGATCGAAGCAACCGACCTCGTCCGTCGGGCCGAAGCGGTTCTTCACCGCTCGCACCAGCCGCAACCGCGAGTGTCGGTCGCCGTCGAACTGGACGACGACGTCGACGAGGTGCTCGAGAACGCGTGGCCCGGCGATCGAGCCGTCCTTGGTCACGTGCCCCACCAGGAGCATCGCGAAACCCCCGGACTTGGCTGCCTGGATGAGGGACCCGGCGACCTCTCGCACCTGCCCGACATTGCCCGGCGCACCGTCGACCTCGGTGGAGGCGATGGTCTGCACAGAGTCGATGACGACGAGGTCGGGCTGCACCTGCTCGATCTGGGCCAGCACCGTGGCCAGGTCGGTCTCCGAGGCGAGATAGAGACCGTCGGTGACGGCGTCGATCCGCTCGGCCCGGCCTCGCACCTGGGCGGCCGACTCCTCGCCGCTGATGTAGAGGACCCGCCGCTGCTCACCCACGCGCGCGGCGACGTCGAGCAGCAGCGTCGACTTGCCGATGCCGGGCTCGCCGGCCACCAGCACGACGGAGCCGGGCACGAGCCCGCCGCCGAGCACCCGGTCGAACTCGGGCACCCCGGAACTGCGGTGGGTCGCTGCCTCGGCGTCGACGTCGCGGATCGGCACGGCAGGGCGCTCCACCCGTGCGGCGGCCAGCGTGCGGACCGTCGGACCGCCGACCTCGTCGACGGAGCCCCATGCCTGACACTCGCCGCAGCGACCGACCCATTTGACGCTCGTCCAGCCGCACTCGCTGCAGCGGTACGTCGGTCCGCCCTTCTTCGATGCCATGGGTCAGAACCTACGTGCCCACCCCGACAGCGCCACGACATCGGGGGTCCACGGGGGCGCAGGTCGCCCCGCGACCATCAGCCCCCTGGCGGTGGTTCGGGGGTCCACGGGGGCGCAGGTCGCCCCGCGACC
>JAKDKQ010000218.1 GCA_030453295.1 Janibacter sp. | reverse complement strand
GACCCGTGGGTGCGCTCCAGCCGGGCTGATCGCACGGTCAT
This sequence comes from Janibacter sp., assembly GCA_030453295.1. Taxonomy (GTDB): domain Bacteria; phylum Actinomycetota; class Actinomycetes; order Actinomycetales; family Dermatophilaceae; genus Janibacter. The sequence goes on along the minus strand of JAKDKQ010000218.1, from coordinate 4,148 downwards.
CATGACCCCGCGGAAACGCTCACCGCTCTGCGTCAGCCGGTCGACGAGCTCCTGATCCTTCGTCGCGGCGGGCGATCCGGGGACGTCGAGGCGGGTGAGCGCGTCGACGTCCAGGTCGACGACCACCTGCTGACGAAGGGAGGTCAGCTCCTGTGCGAGCTGCCGCGGGGACTGCCGTGGCGAGGAACGGTCGTGCAGCACGTCCGATGACTCCACCTGCGCCGCGGCCAGCGCGCTCCGGTCCGTCCTGACGGGCGCGCTCTCCTCGTCCTCTGCACCACCTGCGCTCGCCAGCTGCTGCCACGGCACGAGGACCGCGAGGAGCAGCGCGAGCCCCACGGTGACAAGCACCCCAATGCGACGGCCACCGTCAGCAGGTGCCAGCGCCGAGCGGGCGATCGCGCGCGGGACACTCTCGGGGACCAGGTCCGGGTCGACATCACGCGTGAGGTCGATGGGCTCGTCGCGGTCGCGGCGCGGGGCCGCGTGACGACCCCCCTTCGTCCTGGAGGGAGGCAGCTCCTGCCGGACCCCCTCGCGACGCCACCACCGCCGCTTGCCGGCGTCGTCCGGCACGGCCCGGGCCAGCTCCTCCTGCCACTCGGGCACCCGGACCTCGTCCTCGCCGGCCGCCTCACGGATGCGGCGGGTCAGGCTGCTGCCGACGTCTCCGGAGGCAGTCATCCGCAGCGGCTGCGCGCCCACCGCGTCAAAGACCGCACGCGCCATCTCGTCGGCCTCCGGTCGATCGTCCGGGTCCGGTGACAGGCAGGCCTCCACGACGTCGGTCAGTGCCTCCTCATCAGGCACCAGCTCGCGCAGCTCGGGACGCTCGGCGATGTGTCCCGGAGGCGCACCGACGAGGCACAGCCAGCCGAGCGCGCCCAGGGCATGCACATCGCTCTCCCGGGTCGGGTCGCTGCCCTCGAGCACCTCGGGCGCGATGTGCCCCTCCGTCCCGTAGACGTCCCCGGGCGCCTCGCCGGTCAGCCGCGAGTAGCCGAGGTCAGCGAGCACCGGCCGCCCGGTCGAGTCGAGCAGGACATTGCCCGGGCTGAGGTCACCGTGGACGATCCCGAGGTCGTGCAGTCCCGCCACGGCCTGCGCGATGGGAGCGATGACCGTGACACTCTCCCCCGGCGTGAGGTGCCCCCGCTCCGCGACGACCCGCTCCAGGCTGCCCCCCGCGAGGTACTCGAGGACCAGTGCCAGACAGGGCCCCTCGTCGGTGTCGACCTCGAGCGTCTCGTGCAGCGTGACGACGTGGTCGTCAGCCGCTGCCTGGAGCATCGCGTACTCGCGCACGGCGTGCTCGTCGGCCTGCGCGGCCACGAGCTTGACCGCGACCAGCTCGTCGTCGGCCTCGCGCCGGGCCCGCCACACCGTCGCCGTCGACCCGGTGCCGAGCAGGCGGGTCAGCCGATAGCCGGGCACTGACGGAGGGATCTCGTCCATGGGTCCACGATGGCGGATCTACGGGTGAGGGCCGTCGAGTTTTCCACAGCGCCCCCCTTCGGCCGTTGGTGGATAGCCTGCGGACATGACCGCAGACCGGCCCACGATCCTCGCCACCTCCGGTGGCTACGTCCGTCCCGAGCGGGGCGACCTCGCCTTCGCCGGCCTCGTGCACCACGCGGTGGACCTGTCAGGGACGACCTCACGGCCCACGGTCTGCCAGCTGGGCACGGCCAGCGGTGACCCGCGGCCCTTCAACGCCGCCTTCTCCGAGGCCGGGGCCGTCGCGGGCTACGAGATCACCCACCTCAACCTCTTCCCGATGCCGAGCGTCGAGGACCTCGAGGCTCACCTGCTCGCCCAGGACGTCATCTGGGTCAACGGCGGGTCCGTCGCCAATCTGCTCGCGGTCTGGCGGGTGCACGGTCTGGACGCGATCTTCCGCCGCGTGTGGGAGGCGGGCGTCGTCCTCGCGGGCGTGAGTGCGGGCTCGATCTGCTGGTACCGCGGCGGGACGACCGACTCCTTCGGCCCGGACCTGCAGGCCGTGGACAACGGCCTCGCGCTGCTCCCCTACGACAACGGCGTGCACTACGACAGCGAGGCCCGTCGCCGCCCGACCGTGCACCGTCTGGTCGCCGACGGCACACTCGGCGAGACGCACTGCACCGACGACGGGGTCGGCCTGGTCTATCGCGGCACCGAGCTCGTCGAGGCGGTCACCGAGGTCGACGGCAAGGGCGCGTACATCGTGGCGAAGGGAGCGGACGGCCAGGTCGTCGAGACCCCCCTCGAGACCCGCCGGCTCCCCCGCTGACGCCACGTCTGACGTCGCCTCCCTCGCCTGATTGGAGGTCAACTCGCTGACGATTCATCGGCGCGTTCACCTCCACCGCGGAAGGGGCGAAGGGTGGCCCGGCGTAGGCTGCTGCGCATGCGTTTTGAGGAGCTCGGCTTCGCCCCCGACACCGTCGACTACCTGACCGCCTGGGAGCACCAGAAGCAGGTGCACGCCGCCGTCGTCGCCGGCGACCTCGAGGACACCACACTCCTGCTGGAGCACACCGCGGTCTACACGGCGGGCAAGCGCACCGAGCCGCACGAGCGGCCCTTCGACGGCACCCCGGTCATCGACGTCGACCGCGGGGGCAAGATCACCTGGCACGGGCCGGGCCAGCTCGTCGGCTATCCCATCGCCCACCTGCCGGGTCGGCGCGATGTCATCGCGCACGTGCGCCGCCTCGAGGAGATGATGATCCGCGTCGCCGCCGACGTGGGCGTCACCGTCACCCGCGTCCCTGGTCGCTCCGGCATCTGGGTGCCCGGTACCGACGGTGAGCGCGACCGCAAGCTCGGGCAGATCGGCATCCGTGTCTCCCGGGACGTGGCGATGCACGGCTTCAGCCTCAACGTGAACTGCGACCTGTCCTGGACGCAGACGATCGTGCCGTGCGGCATCCCCGACGCCGACGTCTCGACGCTGGCGCTGGAGACCGGGCGCGACATCACCGTGGCCGACATCCTCCCTTCGGCCAAGGCGCACCTGCTCGAGGTCATGACGGAGGACCTGCCGCTCACCAAGGGCGCCGCGGCCACCGCCTGACCGGCGCGTCAGTGCGACGGGATGGCGTGCTCCCACGGCTTGTCCAGGTCGAAGCGCCGTCCGGTGATCTCCTCCGGGACGATCTCGACGAAGACCTCCTTGTCCGTCGGGATCCAGGAGCGCAGCCGCGAGGCCTCGGCACGCTCGCGATCGTCCCTCTTCTCCAGCACCCGCGCGTCCCCGCGCACGATGACCGACCACGCCTCGTCCTGGGCGTACCCATCGATCTCGAAGGCCACGTCGGACTGCATGACGACCCCCAGCAGCTTGTTGCCCTGGGAGGTGCGAAACAGCAGGACCTCATGGTCGGCCGCGTAGTTGATCGGCACGATGTGCACCTCGCCCGCCAGGTGGAAGGCCAGGCGCCCGAGCTCGTTGCTGCGCAAGAGCTCCCAGCACTCGTCCCGGCTCAGCTCGTGGACTGGTGATTGCGACATCCCGACCTCCTGTGGTCCGTCACGGACAGCGCTGCCCGTCCCTCGATCGTAGTGACGAAGGGGATGCCCGTCGCCCCCCTTCGACCCCCGCGAGGAGCGGCGTAGGCTTGAGTGATTCCGGACACCACCGGGATCACCGAGAGTTGCCAGGAGATTTGCGTGACCGTCGCACCCGAAGGACGTCGCATGTTGCGTGTCGAGGCACGCAATGCCGAGACCCCGATCGAGCGGAAGCCGGAGTGGATCCGGACCACGGCGAAGATGGGCCCCGAGTACAACCAGATGCGCGGCCGCGTCAGTGGCGCTGGCCTGCACACGGTGTGCCAAGAGGCTGGCTGCCCCAACATCTTCGAGTGCTGGGAGGACCGCGAGGCCACCTTCCTCATCGGTGGTGACGTGTGCACCCGTCGCTGCGACTTCTGCGACATCGCGACCGGCCGACCGACCTTCCTCGACATGGACGAGCCGCGCCGTGTGGCCGAGTCCGTCCTCGAGATGGGCCTGCGCTACTCCACCGTCACCGGCGTCGCCCGCGACGACCAGCCCGACGGTGCCGCCGGCCTGTACGCCGAGACGATCCGTCAGATCCACGCGATGAACCCCAACACCGGCGTCGAGATCCTCCCGCCCGACTTCGGCGCCAAGCCCGAGCT
>JAKDKQ010000217.1 GCA_030453295.1 Janibacter sp. | reverse complement strand
GAGGAGCGTCTGGACGCCGCCCCCTTCGCCAGCCTGCGTGAGGTCGCGGCGGAGCTGCCGCAGGCGGAGGCCACGCTCTTTGCCACCGCGCTGGGCCTGGCCAACTGGCACGTGCGCCACCCCCGCTGCCCGCGGTGCGGCGAGCGGACCGAGATCGTCTCGTCAGGGTGGGTGCGCCGATGCCCGCAGGACGGGTCCGAGCACTACCCGCGCACCGACCCCGCCGTGATCATGGCCGTCACCGATGACGCGGACCGGCTGCTGCTGGCCCGCAACCTCGGCTGGCCCGAAGGGAGGTTCTCCGTCCTCGCGGGGTTCCTCGAGCCGGGCGAGACGATCGCCGGAGCCGTCATCCGCGAGGTCGGCGAGGAGGTCGGCGTGAGCGTGCGCGATGTGCGCTTCGTGGCCGACCAGCCGTGGCCCTTCCCCGCGTCGCTCATGCTCGGCTGCACCGCCCGTGCCACGACGACCGATCTGGTCTGCCAGCCGGACGAGATCGCCGAGGCGCGGTGGTTCACCCGTGAGGAGTTCCGCCACGAGCTGGCCGAGGGGTACCTGCGGGCGGCCGGGCGGCTGTCGATCTCATCGCGCCTCATCGAAGGCTGGCTCGGCCAACGGCTCGACGAGCTGGGCTGAGGGAGCGCCTGCGTTGGGGTCTGTCGGGCCCGGGTGAGAGAGTGCCGGGGTGACGATCTCGGCCGGCCCGCAGTCCGCGGACGACATCCTCGACGCGCTCGATCCCGAGCAGCGTGAGGTCGCCGCCAACCCCAGTGGTCCCATGGTCGTGCTGGCCGGTGCCGGCACGGGCAAGACCCGTGCGATCACCCACCGCATCGCCTACGGCGTGCAGTCCGGGGCCTACCAGCCGCAGCGGGTGCTCGCCGTGACCTTCACGGCTCGTGCGGCGGGGGAGATGCGCACCCGCCTGCGCGACCTGGGCGTCGCCGGCGTGCAGACGCGCACCTTCCACGCCGCTGCCCTGCGGCAGCTGCACTACTTCTGGCCGGCGGCGATCGGTGGCGCCGCGCCGGAGGTCATGCCGTACAAGGTGCCGGCGGTCGCCGAGGCCGCCTCCCGCGTGGGCATGCGGCTGGACCGCTCCGAGCTGCGGGATGTCTCGGCCGAGATCGAGTGGTCCAAGGTCTCCCTGCTCACGCCCGAGACCTACCCGGCGGCCGCGCGGCGGGCCCGCCGCGAGCCGCCCGGCATGGACCACACCGCCATGGCCCGGCTCATCTCGACCTACGAGGACGTCAAGGGGGAGCGCGGCGTCATCGACTTCGAGGACGTCCTGCTGCTCACGGTCGGCATCCTCGAGGAGCGCGAGGACATCGCGCGCACGGTCCGGGACCAGTACCGGCACTTCGTGGTCGACGAGTACCAGGACGTCAACGCGCTGCAGCAGCGCCTGCTCGACCTGTGGCTCGGTGGTCGGGGCGACATCTGCGTCGTCGGCGACCCGGCCCAGACGATCTACTCCTTCACCGGCGCGACTCCCGAGCACCTCCTGCGCTTCACGCAGCACCACCCCGGGGCGCAGCAGGTGCGCCTCGTGCGCAACTACCGCTCGACGCCACCCGTCCTCGCCCTGGCCAACCGGATGCTCACCGACACCAACGGACAGCGTCGAGGGGGCGCCGTGGAGCTCGTGCCGCAGCGCGACGGGGGGAACCCCCCTTCGCTCACCGCGCTCGACGACGACCCGGCGGAGGCCTCGTGGGTGGCGGCGAGGATCAAGGAGCTCGCGACGCAGGGCCGGCCGCTCAGCGAGATCGCCGTGCTCTTCCGCACCAACGGTCAGTCCGAGGCGCTGGAGTCGGCCCTCGCCGACGCGGATGTGCCCTACCTGGTCAAGGGTGGGGAGCGCTTCTTCTCCCGCAAGGAGGTCCGCGAGGCGGTCCTGCTGCTGCGCGGGGCCGCACGTCAGGACGACGGCAGCAAGCCGCTGCCGGCCCTCGTCGGCGACGTGCTCGGTGGGTTGGGCTGGCACGAGGACCCGCCCGCCAGCACCGGGGCGGTGCGTTCGCGCTGGGAGTCGCTCAAGGCGCTGGTCGACCTGTCCGCGCGCCTGATCGCGGCCAGCCCCGAGGCGAGGCTGCCCGATCTCGTGCGTGACCTCGACGAGCGCATCGCCTCGCAGCACGCGCCCGATGTCGAGGGCGTGACCCTGGCCTCGCTCCACGCGGCCAAGGGCCTCGAGTGGGATGTCGTCTTCCTCGCCGGCTGCTCCGACGGGCTGCTGCCGATCAGGATGGCCGAGGGCGTCGAGGAGATCGAGGAGGAGCGGCGCCTGATGTACGTCGGCGTCACCCGTGCGCGCGAGGTGCTGCACCTCTCGTGGGCCCGGGCTCGCAACCCCGGAGGCCGCCCGAGCCGTCGGGTCAGCCGATTCCTCGACCAGGCCTCCGGCATCCTCGGCGAGGGCGCGCGCTCGACCCCCAAGAAGTCCTCAGGGTCCAAGAGCGGGGGCCGGCTCAAGCCCTCCCGCCCCACGGTGTGCAAGGTGTGCGGCACCGACCTGAGCACCGCCACCGAGCGGGCCTCGGGTCGCTGCCCGCAGTGTCCGCCGACCTACGACGAGGCGACCTTCGAGCGACTGCGCGCCTGGCGCCTGGCGGTGTCCCGGGCGGCATCCGTGCCGGCCTTCGTCGTCTTCACCGATGCCACGCTCGAGGCCATCGCCGAGGCCGAGCCAACGCACCAGCGCGACCTCTCCGCGATCAGCGGGGTGGGCCCGCGCAAGCTCTCGCTCTACGCCGACCAGGTGCTCTCGGTCGTCGGCGGGGCGGACCCTGACCAGGTCGCTGCGGCGGCCGCCGGGGAGCCCGAGGACTGATCCGGAAGAACTCCGGAAACTTTTCGCAATTAATTCGGTGGCGCCCACCGGATGTGTGCTCTAGGTTTGATCCCAGTCAGTCGGACATGCCGAGCGTGTGATCCGAAGAGCGCAACGACGAGAGGAGGGCAGCACCCATGGACACCATCACCACGATGACGATCATCCCGTCCCAGGCTGCCCTCGTGCGCTCCGCCGATCTCATCGGCGGCGTCGTCTTCACCGATCGTGGCCGAGGTCTGGCCATCGAGCCGAAGACCGCCTTCGTCGTGGACCCGCGCCCTGCGAGACCTCCCGTCTAGACAGACGGACTCAGGTCCCTCGTCCAGGCCGCGGCATCCCACACACCGGGAACCGCGGCCTTTGTCGTGTCCCCACCCACCGCTCATCAGCACCGCACCACACGCTCACACAGGAGACCCCGACGTGACTGCCTTGACCACCCACCCACCGATACAGCGAGTCACGCCCTGCCAGGCGGAGGAGCCCGAGATCTGGTTCGCCGAGACGCCCGCCGGCGTCGAGTACGCCAAGGACCTCTGCGGCGACTGCCCCTTCCAGCAGATGTGTCTCGAAGGAGCCCTCGAGCGCCGCGAGCCCTGGGGCGTCTGGGGCGGCGAGCTCTTCGACGCCGGCCGCATCATCCCCCGCAAGCGGCCCCGAGGCCGACCCCGCAAGCACCCGATCCCCGCATGAGCATCCTGAGAGAGGAGATGACCGCGATGAAGTACCTCAAGCTGCCCCGGCTGCGTCCCGCCGACCGGCCCCTGGCCTACGTGCCCGACGTGGACCGGCGCCTCGCGCAGGCCCAGCGCCACGACCCCCGACCCGCTCACCTGAGCTTCCGGTGAGCACCATCCGACGGCCGGTGCGTGACGCCCGGCCAGACGGTCTCGACCAGAGGCCCCACCCGATGCCCCGGGTGGGGCCTCTTGGCGTTCTGGCCGAAGGGAGACGTGGCAGGCTTGCGGGCATGGCCACCTCCCTTCGCATCGCCCAGGACGAGACCGCCGACGAGCTGCTCTCGTCCGACCCCTTCGCGCTGCTGCTCGGCATGCTCCTCGACCAGCAGTTCCCCATGGAGCGGGCCTTCGCTGGCCCGGCGAAGGTCAAGGAGCGCTTCGGCACCCTCGACCCGGCGCAGCTCGCCGACGCCGAGCCCGAGGCCTTCGCCGACCTGTGCTCCACCCCGCCGGCCGTGCACCGCTACGGACGCTCGATGGCCGGGCGCATCCAGGCCGTCGCTGCCGTGGTGCGCGACGAGTACGACGGTGACGTGACGCGGATCTGGACCGGTGTCGGGACCGCCGAGGTCGTCAAGCGCCTGAAGGCACTGCCCGGCTTCGGCGACCAGAAGGCGCGCATCTTCGC
>JAKDKQ010000216.1 GCA_030453295.1 Janibacter sp. | reverse complement strand
CGGGTCGTCACGACCTACGGCATGTCCGAGACCGGCGGCGGCTGCGTCTACAACGGCAAGCCCCTCAAGGGCGTCGCGGCCCGTGCCGGCGCCGACGGAGTCCTCGAGCTCGGCGGACCGGTCGTCGCCCACGGATACCTCGGCCAGTCGAGCGAGGCCTTCCACGAAGAGGGCGGGCAGCGCTGGTTTCGTACCGGCGACCTGGGGACCGTCGACGGTGATGGCCGGGTGAGCGTCACCGGTCGCGCCGACGACATCATCAACACCGGCGGGCTCAAGATCGCGCCGCGCGTCGTGGAGGAGGCCGTCCTGGCGCACATCGCCGCGGTGACGGAGGCGGTCGTCGTGGGCGTACCCGACCCGCAGTGGGGCCAGGCCGTGTCGCTGGCCGTCGTCACCTCCCCTGGCGGGCCGCCGGTCGGGCCGGTCCCGGAGGGTGGCGTCGCCGAGATCCGCGAGATGCTGCGACCCCACCTCGAGGCCGCCGCCCTCCCCCGTCGGGTGCACGTCGTCGCCGAGCTGCCCATGCGGGGCCCGGGCAAACCCGACCGCACCGCCGTGGCGCGTCTGCTCGGAGCCTGACCGCCTCGTAAGATCGGCGATCGTGGCCACCATCAAGCAGTGGATCGCCGGCGCCCGTCCGCGAACCCTCCCCGCAGCAATCGCTCCCGTCATCGTCGGCACCGCCGCCGCCGCAGCCCACCGGGACGTCGAGGAGGGGCTGAAGGGAGCCAGCCTCGGCCTCGCCCTGCTCGCCATGCTCGTCTCCTGCTGCCTGCAGATCGGCGTCAACTACGCCAACGACTACAGCGACGGGATCCGCGGCACCGACGAGGAGCGGGTCGGTCCGGTGCGCCTCGTGGGCCAGCGACTCGCCGACCCGGCGAACGTCAAGATCGCGGCCTTCACCTTCTTCGGGCTCGGCGCCTTCGCCGGCTTCGCCCTCGTGGCGCTGAGCCAGGCGTGGATCCTCATCCCGATCGGCGCCCTGGCGATCATCGCGGCCTGGCGCTACACCGGCGGTGACAACCCCTACGGCTACCGCGGCCTCGGCGAGGTCTACGTCTTCATCTTCTTCGGGCTCGTCGCGACGCTCGGGACCCTCTACACCCAGATCGGCACGATCACCGCGGTCGGCGTGCTCGGGGCGATCGCCGTCGGGTCGCTGGCCACCGCGATCCTCGTCGCCAACAACCTGCGCGACATCCCGACCGACTCCGTGACGGGCAAGCAGACCCTCGCCGTGCGGCTCGGCGACGCCCGCACCCGCCAGCTCTACCTCGGTCTCTTCGTCGTCGCGATCGTCTGCACCCTGCTCATGACGATCTGGCGCCCGTGGGCCCCGCTCGGCCTGCTCGGCCTCGTCATCGCCTGGCCGGGGATCCAGGCCGTGCGCTCCGGGGAGACCGGCCGCGCGCTCATCCCGGCCCTGGCACTCACCGGCTTCGCCGAGCTGATGTGGGCGGTCTGGCTCTTCGCCCCGCTGGCGCGCTGACCCCCTTCGCCCCCGCTCAGCGGAAGTTCTCGGGCTCCTCGTCGACCGCCGTCGCCTCACGCGAAGCATCTGAGCGGTCCGAGCGCTCGCGAGCGGCGTCCTCGACGGCCTCGTCGGTGTCGGTGCGCGCCGAGCGAGCGGTCTCCTTGGCGGCCTGCCGGTCCTGGATCTGCTGGATCATCTCGGCACGGAAGGGCCGCAGGACGATCGCCGAGATGATCATCGAGGAGAGCGCCGCGCCGACGACCAGCCACGGCAGCTCGGTGGGCTCGCGCAGGCCGACCAGCCACAGCAGCGCGAGGCAGCCGAAGAAGATCATCAGGCGGAGCAGGGTGTAGCGGACCATGTAGTGCCTCACTGGGCGTAGCTGTGCATGCCGATGAAGTAGAAGTTCACGACCGTGTAGTTGATGATGATGCACACGAAGCCCGCGATGGCGATCCAGTTCGCCGTGCGACGTGGGGTGTTCTTCGTCGCGCGGGCGTGCAGGTACGCGGCGTAGACCGTCCAGATGACGAAGGTCCACACCTCCTTGGGGTCCCAGGTCCAGTACGCGCCCCAGGCCTCGCGGGCCCAGATGGCGCCGGCGATGAGGGTGAAGGTCCACAGCGGGAAGCCGATGATGTGCAGGGAGTAGGAGAACCTCTCCAGCGCCGGAGCTGACGGCAGCTTGCGCCAGAACCGCTCGCCACCGACCTCGCGGTCGCTGAGCAGGTAGAGCCCGCTGACGATGGCGCCGACGGTGAGGACACCGACGGCGAGGGTGGCGACGGTCACGTGGATCGGCAGCCAGTAGGACTGCAGCGAGGGCACGACCTCGTCGGCCTCGACGTACCAGGAGGTCGAGGCGATCATGAGCAGCAGCACCACGAAGGCCGTGACGAAGACCCCGAGCCAGCGCAGGTCACGCCGCGACTTGGCCACGCTGAACGTCGCCATGGCGAAGAAGGCTGCGCCGATGCTGAACTCGAAGAGGTTGCCCAGGGGGAATCGGTCCACCGCGAACCCCCGCAGCGCGAACGACAGCAGCAGGAACCCCGCACCGAGCCACGAGAGGGAGCCGGCGACACCGGCGGCCTTGCGCGCCCGCATCGGGGTCTCCACAGCGGTCGCGGTGCCGGTCTCGGCGGGTGCGTCGCCCCCTTCGTCCGTGGCAGGAGCGCCCACAGCAGCAGGGACTTTGGCTGCCACCTCGTCGCGCTCGCGCACCGGCACCGCCTGCGCGAGGTACAGGGCGTAGCCGAGCATCGCCACGGTGATCACCAGCGCGGCCGCGGCCAGCGAGTAGTTGGCGTACTGGGCCAGCATCGCGTTCGTCATCATGTCCTCGATTCTCCCACGAGCTCGTCGCGGATCTCCTGGACCACCCCGAGGATGCCCTCGTCGTCGTCCTTGCTCATGCCAGCGACCTCCACCCGCACGACCTCGCCCACCTGGACGAGACGCACGAAGACGCGGCGGCGCTTGATGGTCAGGGTCGTGATCAGGCCAGCCAGCGCAGCGAGCGCCGACCACAGGGTCAGGCCCTTGCCGGGGTCGTGGCGCACCGAGAAGCCCGCGTATCGCTCGATGCCGTCGAAGGTGATCGTGCCCATGCCGTCGGGCAGCGTGGCGCCCTCGCCGGGCTGCAGCCACAACCGCAGCGCGTCCTTGCCGTCCTTGGTCTCGACCTTCTTCATCGACGCGGTGTCGAGGGTGAAGACGGACTGCGGACGGCCGTTCGGGTAGAGCTCGCCGGTGTACATGCTCATCGCGAGCGCCGGGCTCCTGGTGTCCGGGAAGACCGAGATCGGCCCCTGGTCGGGGTCGATGTAGGCGGTGGGGAGGAAGAGCCCGACGAAGCCGAACTGCTCCTTGGCCGCCCCGACCTTGATCGCGCCGGTCGAGCGGTAGTTGCCGTCCTGCGCGAGGAAGGCGGTGGCCCCCTGGTAGAGGACCTCGCCCTCCTTGTCCTTGACCGTGACGACCGGGGCGTACCCGTTGCCCAGGAGGAAGACCGTCGCGCCCTTCATCTCCAGGGGGTGGTTGACCTTGATGCTGTCGGTGAAGGAGTTGCCGTCGGCCTCGGTCACGTCGACGAGGGCCTCGAAGTCCCGCGGCTGGCCGAAGGTCGTCGCGCCGGGCTTGCGGTCGTTGAAGTCGGCGCTCATCTTCTTCACGTCGATGGCGAAGGGGGACATCGAGGACGCGTCGACGAAGGGCCCCGGGGCGAAGGTGTCGTAGCGGGTCACCGTGCTCACGAAGGACTCCCCGGAGGGCACGATGATGTCGGCCTTCCAGCCCCACAGGTAGCCGACCGCGATCCCGATGATCAGGGTGACGAGGGCGGTGTGGAAGACGAGGTTGCCGGTCTCCTTGAGGTATCCCTTCTCCGCCGACACCGACGCGTCGTCGTGGCTGGCGACGCGGTAGCGGCGGCGGCGCAGCACCGCGGTGGCCGCTGCGCGCACCTCGGCGAGGTCCCCGTCGACCTCGCCGTCGGCGTGCGCCTCGAGCCGGGCGAGCCGCTTGGGCGCGCGAGGGGGCTTGCTGCGCAAGGCCTTCCAGTGCACCGCGGTGCGCGGCAGGATGCAGCCGATGAGCGAGATGAAGAGCAGCAGGTAGATCGCGGAGAACCAGGGCGAGGAGTAGACCTCGAAGGCCCCGAGCTTGTCGAGCGTCGGCCCGGTGGTCTCGTGCCGGGCGATCCAGTCGGCCGTGCGCGCCGGGTCCTGGCTGCGCTGGGGGAAGAC
>JAKDKQ010000215.1 GCA_030453295.1 Janibacter sp. | reverse complement strand
CCCGGGATCAAACCCGGGCGGCCCCCTTCGTCATGTGGTGCGGTCGATCAGGCCTCGTTGTCGAGGGCGGCGGACACGCGGCGGTGCGCCTCCCAGATCTCCTCCGGCAGCCGGTCGAACTGCTTGAGGTGCTCCTCGCGGAAGCCCATCTCCTGCTGCCAGCGCGGCACGTCGATGGACAGGATCCGGTCGAGGTCCTCCTGCGGGATGTCGAGACCGGTCATCTCGAGCTCGTCCTGCGTCGGGATGATGCCGACCGCGGTCTGGCGACCCGTGACCTCGCCGTCCTTGAGGCGCATCAGCCACAGCAGCGGGCGGATGTTCTCGCGGTACCCGGGCCACAGGTAGTGACCGTCCTGCGGGTCCTTCTGGAACCAGTTGACGTGGGCGAAGAGCGGCTTGTCCTTCACCTGGCTGAGGATGTTGAGGTAGTGCTGCGCGTAGTCGCCCTCGCCGTAGGCCATGAAGGGCCGGTTGGACATCGGGTCGTAGCGCAGCTGGCCCTCGACGCCCTCGGCGGCCGCGGTCGCCTCCGCGCCCAGCGTGAGGCCGTCGTAGACGCCCTCGGCCGGGTCGGTGATGGCGCGGATCAGCGGCTCGCGGTCACGGGTGCGACCACCGAAGATGATCGCGTCCACCTCGACACCGACGGGCTCGTCGAAGTCGGGAGCAGCGTTGGGGACATTGGCCAGCGTCGTGGTGAAGCGGCTGTTGGGGTGCGCCCACGGGGAGGTGTCGCCCGCCTCGCGGTCGGCGATCGCCTCGCCCTTCCAGTCCAGCCAGCCGTCGAGGTCGGTCGGGGGCTGCGGCGTGCGGCCCTCCCACCAGACCTCCTCGGTCTTGGGGTTGTAGGCGATGTTGGTGAAGATCGTCTTGGTGCCCGGGTCGACGGAGTGCAGCGCCGTCGGGTTGGTCAGCTCGTTGGTGTCCTTGGCGACACCGAAGACACCGAACTCGGGGTTCATGCCCATGAGCTTGCCGGTGGCCTCGTCGACCCACAGCCACGCGATGTCGTCGCCGTAGAAGTCGACCTGGTAGCGGTCGCCGAGGGCGTCCGGCGGCAGCATCATCGCGAGGTTGGTCTTGCCCGAGGCGCTCGGGAAGCCACCGGTGATGTGGTAGCGCTTGCCGGTCTCCTTGTCGGAGATGCCGATGAGCATGTACTGCTCGGCGAGGAACTTCTTGGTGTCCCAGCCGTCGTAGGCGCCCTGGCGCAGGCCGTGGGCGATCTTGCCGAGCAGCGCGTTGCCGCCGTAGGAGGAGCCGAAGTGCAGGATCATCCGCTCGTCGGCCACGGTCACGAAGTACCGCTTGTCGTCCGGGGTGCCCTGGCCGAGGTTCTCCAGGTCGCCGGTGACGTGCACGGCGCGCACGAAGTTGTCCTGCTGTGGCAGGTCGTTGACGTGCTCGATGCCCACGCGGGACATGCGGATCATGTGCAGCACGACCGGACGGCTGTCGGTCAGCTCGACGCCGGTGGCCCACTGGGCGAGCTCGTTGTTCTTGGGGGACATGAGGTACGGCAGGACGTACATCGTCTTGCCCGTGGACTGACCGCGCATGAGCTCGGTCAGCTTGTCCTTCATCTCCGCGGCGGGGCGCCAGTTGTTGTAGACGCCCTTGTCCTTCTCGTCGTTGGTGGCGACGATCGTGCGCTCCTCGGAGCGTGCGGTGTCCTTGGAGTAGGAGCGGGAGTAGTACCGACCCTCCCCGGCCGGCAGGAGCTCGCCAGCCTCGACGGCCTCGGCGATGAGACGGTCGTCGTCCTGTGCGCCCACCACCTCGATCCGGTCGGGCTGGGTGATCTCGGCCCAGTGCTTCACGTACTCGCGGACGGCCTCGTTGGTGAGACCTGACGCGTCAAGCGCGGCGTCGACGTCGACCATGCTCAATTTCCCTCTCACATGCTGGTGTGCGGGCGGTCCCTCACGGGTTCTCCCGGTTGCGGGCAGGTTACCGCTCCGTGACCAGTCATGGGTTGGGGGTGGCAGCGAGGGTGGCGTGATCTGACGCACGCATCGGTGAGCGGGGTCCGTGTGGGTCAGATCACCGACCCTGCTTGTGACTCACCGGTTTACCGATACGTGCTGTAGCAGGTACTGTCGGTATCGCACACTTTTCATCCAGTCAGCTCATCCAGTCAGCACTGTCTCGAAGGGGTAGTCCCACATGGCTTCCAGCGAATCGATGTCCCTGGCGGACAAGGGGCAGCGCCTCGGCCTGCGCCTGATCGCCAAGGCCGGCGGCCTGCCGGGCCTGAAGGACAAGGAGGTGCGGGCCAAGGTCGAGCGTTACCTCTACAAGGGTGCCGTCACCGGCTTCAAGGCGCAGACCGCTGCCGGTCGCGCCTTCGCCAAGAAGAAGGGCTCGGGAGACCCGGCCCGCGCAGCGACGGCCACGCCGAAGCCGCTCTTCGACCTCAACCCGTCCGAGGACCAGCAGATGATCCAGGGCGTCGCGCGTGAGCTCGCGGACGAGGTCATCCGGCCGGCTGCCGCCACCGCGGACGCCGAGCGCGCAGTCTCCGCAGAGGTCCGGTCCGCGGCCGCTGACATGGGTCTGCACCTCGTCGGCGTCCCCGCCGAGCTCGAGGGCATCGCCGAGGAGCGCTCCGCCGTCACCGGCGCCATCGTCCTCGAGGAGCTCGCCCGCGGTGACATGGGCATCGCGACGGCGATCATGGCTCCCGCAGCCGTCGCCACGGCGATCGCTGCCTACGGCGACGCCGATCAGCAGGCGACCTACCTGCCGGAGTTCACCAGCGAGAACCCACCCACGGCGGCCCTGGCGATCCAGGAGCCTCAGGCGCTCTTCGATCCCTTCGCGCTGCGGACCGTGGGTCGCGTCGAGGGTGACGAGATCGTGCTCGACGGCGTCAAGGCCATCGTGCCCGGCGCCGAGAGCGCGGACCTCTTCATCGTCTCCGCCGCCATCGACGGCCAGTCTCGACTGGTGATCGTCAAGCCCGGCACCGAGGGTGTCCAGACCGAGGACGACCCGGCCATGGGTGTGCGTGCGGCCAAGACCGCCCGCCTGCACCTCGAGGGCGTCCGCGTCCCCAGGAGCGACCTGCTCGGCACCACCGAGGACCACGCCGACGCGGTGCGCCGCGCCCGCCTGGCCTGGGCCGCTGCCGCCGTCGGCACCTCACAGGCCGTCCTCGACCACGTGCGCGAGTACGTCAAGGAGCGCAAGGCCTTCGGCGAGCCGATCGGCCACCGCCAGGCCGTCGCCTTCACCGTCTCCGACATCGCCATCGAGCTGGCCGGTCTGCGCCTCGTCGTGTGGAAGGCTGCCGCGCGCTTGGACCGCGGTGAGGACGCCTCCGCCGAGATCGCCCAGGCCCGCAACCTGGTCAGCCGTCACGCGACGTGGATCGGCTCGAGCGGCGTGCAGCTGCTCGGCGGCCACGGCTTCGTCAAGGAGTTCGACAACGAGCGCTGGTACCGCGATCTGCGGGGCGCCGGAGTCCTCGAGGGCACGCTGCTCGTCTGAGTCGCGCACCCCTTCCTCTTACCTACCTGACACGAAGGACACGATCATGATCGACCTCGAGGTTCCGAAGAAGTTCCGCCCGCTCATCTCCCAGGCCCGTGGCATGGCCGAGGAGGTCTTCTGGCCCATCTCGCGCAAGTACGACCGCGCCGAGCACGAGTACCCCGCCGAGCTGGACCTGGTCTCGGCCGTCATCGACGGCATGGCCGACGGTGGCGCCTCCCAGGGCGCCGGTGCGTCCTCCTCCACCCGCGCCAAGGACGACGGCGCCGAGGAGGGCGACGTCGCCGCCGTCGGCTCCGGCCGGGCGAGCAGGAAGGGCGAGCGCGAGAACAAGAACGGCTCCAACCTCTCCTCCGTCCTGTCCATCCTGGAGACCTGCCGCGGTGACGTGGGTCTGACGTTGTCGATCCCGCGCCAGGGCCTGGGCAATGCCGCCATCGCCGCTGTCGCCACCGAGGAGCAGAAGGCGCGCTACGCCGGCAAGTGGGCGGCCATGGCCATCACCGAGCCCGACGTGGGCTCCGACTCCGGTGCCATCCGCACGACGGCGATCAAGGACGGGGACGAGTACGTCCTCAACGGCGAGAAGATCTTCGTCACCTCGGGTGAGCGGGCCGAGCTCGTCGTCGTCTGGGCGACCCTCGACCGCAGCCTGGGCAAGACCGCGATCAAGTCCTTCGTGGTCCGTCGCGACAACCCCGGCCTGCAGCTGGTGCGCCTGGAGCACAAGCT
>JAKDKQ010000214.1 GCA_030453295.1 Janibacter sp. | reverse complement strand
GTCTCAGTGACCACGCAGAGCGACCTAGCCAACCCCAGGCCGACCACGCCCATCCCGACACCACCGCGCGACGTGAAGGGGGGTAGTGATGGCGGATGTCACCAGTGAGGAGACAGCTCGGCGGGTCGAGGAGGCTCGTCGGTCCCGGCACAGCACGGAGATGGGAGGCGGGCGGGTTCCCGACCCCGCCCAGCAGGACATCGCCGCGTACGCGCGAGGCGAGGTCGATGAGGCGGAGATGCTGCGCCGTGCCCGTCAGCGGTACGGCCTCGACGGTTTACCGGCTCATCACAATGCAGGGTGTAGTTGGCGAGTCGGAGGAGGCGAGCCGCTCGTCCCTGGACGACATCTCGTCGGGGCGGCGAGGCGGACTGCGCTCCCACAAGGGCGCCCAGGGCGTACGCGAGACCAGCTGTACAACGAGGCGCGGCAGATGGGGATCGAGGGGCGGTCCAAGATGAACAAGGCCGAACTGCAACGCGCGGTGGACGCCAAGAGGTAGTCGCGGGGTCCGGAGCCAGACCCCCGCAGAGTAGCCTGACGCCATGGAGTCGGCGCTGACTTTCCTGGTGGCCGCTTTTCTCGGCGGCGCTGCGGCTGCTGCGCTCAGACTCCCCGCCCTCGTCGGCTTCCTTGCGGCGGGCTTCGTCGTCAATGCCTTCGGGATCGAGGCGCCGGTGTGGTTGGGCTGGGTGGCGGACCTCGGGGTGACGCTGTTGCTGTTCAGCATCGGGCTGAAACTCGACCTCCGCACGCTGCTGCGCCGCCACGTCTGGGTGACGACAGGCCTGCACTTGCTGCTGTTCAGCCTCTTGTCGGCGTTGCTCATCGGAGCGTTCGCCCTCGTCGGGCTGGCCTTCGACCGCGACCCCGGGGCCATCGCGCTGGTGGGGTTCGGGTTGTCGTTCTCCAGCACGGTGTTCGTCGTCAAGCACCTGGAGGAGTTCGACGACGAACGCTCGCTCTACGGCCGGGCTTCGATCGGCATCCTCCTCCTGCAGGACATCGCCGCTGGCGCTGACCCCTGACGGCACAACCCTGCTCGGCGCCAGCTACCACGACGGGTTCGGCGAGGCCTGGCCCACCGACGGCGAGCAGCTCGGCGAGCCGCACTCCCGCTTCGAGTACGCCAACCTGCACGCGATCGTCGCCGCAGACGACAACGTCTACGCACCCTCGCTCGGAGACGACCTCGTGGCGCAGTTCCGGCTCGAAGACGGGGAGCTGAAGCCGCTCTCCCCGGGCGCGGTGAACGCTCCGGCCGGAAGCGGCCCGCGACACCTCATCGTGGACGGCCGGCACGTGTATCTGCTGACCGAGTTCTCCGGCGAGGTGATCCGCTACAGCCGCGGCGACAATGGCGGCCTCAGCGAGGAGCAGCGCACCATCGTCGTCGACCCCGACGCCGGGTTGAGCCGCAGCCGCTACGGCGCCGACCCCATGGAGGAACACCTCATCTGGGGCGCCGACCTCCACCGCGGCGGCCGGTTCCTCTTCAGGGAGAGCGGGGAGCTCACCGAGCTCTCCCGCCGCCCCGTCGACGCACCCCTGGCGTACCTCGGTCCAGGCGCAGCACAGCAATGGATGGATCCTTGGTGGCGGCGAACACCAGGTCGCGCTCTGGGTCGATCGCGAACGTGCTGCAGCCTTTGACGTCGCCCGAAGTGGCGAGCACCTCGAGGCGGGGGTTGGGCTCCCGGTGGATCGCGAGCGTGCTGATGGTGCCGTCTCCGGCGTTGGCGATGAGAACGAGTCGGGTCATGGATCCGCGCTAGCCGCTCGGGCCGCGGGGAGAAACGGTTCGGGCACGAGAGCCTCAGCCACCCGGCTCGTCGCCGCGCTTCGCCTGCCGCCGCCCGGCGTGGACCCCCAGCTCGTACCCGACCGTCGCCACCAAGGTGATCACCACCAGCGGCAACAGGAACAGCACCAGCACCAGCGTGAAACCCTCGAGCGAATCGTGGCCGATCGCATCGAGCACGAGGTACGCCGTGTACGCGCCGTACAGCAGCAGAAACATGGCCCCCTCCCAGCGCGCCATAGTGAAGCCGGTGAGCACCACCGGGGACAGCGCCACGGCAACGGCGAGCATGAGGGGAATGTCCAGCGCCAAGGCGGCGGGCGGCACCGGAAGACCGTTGCCGGAGATGAGCGCAGGGACGCCGAGCACCAGACCGATGTTGGCGATGTTGGAGCCGACGATGTTGCCGACGGCCATATCGCGCTCCCCGCGGACCGCGGCGATGAGCGATGTGGCCAGCTCCGGCAGCGACGTACCGAGAGCCACCACCGTGAGCCCGATGACCAGCTCGCTCACACCCAACGCTTCGGCAATCGACACGGCGCCGTCGACGAGCTGGCCGGCACCGAGCACCAGCAATCCCACTCCGATCGCGAGGAATGCAGCCGACAGAAGTACCCCCGGCCTCCGTCGCCCTGTGCCCGCCTCGTCTGACGGTTGCTCGCTGTCGTCCATCGTCTGGCCGGGATGATCGTCCGCCTCGGGCGAGCGACGGGAGACCCAGACGGTGACTACCGTGTGCACCGCCATCAACGCCAGCAGTAAGGTCCCGTCGGCGAGTGAGATGCGGCCATCGAGCGACACCAACAGGAGTACCACAGTCATGCCCACCATCACCGGCACATCGAGGCGTACCAACTGCTGGCGCACGGCGAGTGGCAGCACCAGGGCCGACAGACCCAGGATGACCAGAATGTTGACGATGTTGGATCCGACGACGTTGCCGACCGCCAGGTCGGGTTGACCGTTCAGGGTCGCGCCGACGCTGACGGCGAGCTCAGGTGCAGAGGTTGCCAGGGCGACTACCGTGAGGCCCACCACCAGCGAGCTGATCCCCGCGCGTTTCGCCAGATCGGAGGCGCCGCGGACCAGCAGTTCGCCGCCGCCCACCAGAAGGACGAGACCGAGCACGATTCGGCCCACGTCGAGGAGATTCATACCGAGAAATCTAGCGCGGCCGAACCCTCGCTCGGACTGATCAGCGGCTGTGCTCCGTGCGGTAGGCGTCGAGCGTAGAGGCGACCGCGCCGTCGGTGTCGACGAATTCGCTGGCTAGGAGGTGGGCGAACTCCTCCAGCGCCACGCGCAGCTGCTGACCGCCGTCGCGCACGGAAACGTCCTGCGCGGCCAACGCGGCGTCCCGTAGCGCGAGGGCCTGGTCGAGTTGGAGCGAGAGCGCCATGTTCGGCTCGGTCTCCTGGAAGTAGAACTGCTCCGTGTGGTGGGCGAAGTCGGTGCGGACCTCCAGGATGCTGCGCGCAAGGCCGCTCAGCGTGGCGTGTGCAGCTGACGGGTGCCAATCGACGAGGTGGCCGGCCGCGTCCGTCTCGGCGAGCGTGCGCAGCTCCATCGCCAAGGCCCGGCGGCGGACGAGCGGTCCCTCGATCTGGGAGAACCACGTGAGGGCGGCGGTCAGCAGGGCGAACCCGGCGAGCGCTTCAAGGGGCGGTGCGAACCGTAGCCAGGGACCGATGCCGACCACGTCGCCGAACCCGAGCGTCGCGATGGACACGAGCGAGAGGTACAGGGCTTCGGCGAAGTCCGGGTACCGCGAGGGGTCGATCCCTGGCGAGTAGAGGAAGCCGTCGGGAACGTACGGGACGTAGATCAACGCCCCGGCCGTCACCATCAGGACCACCCACAAGGCGATGGAGGACACCATGGCCAACGGTCCCGTCGCCGATCCCAGCGGATGTCCGAGTCTCTTCGAGGCCCTCCAGATGAGGCGCATGAATGGGGCGCTCAGCCAGCCGTCACCGCTCGGGTACAGCAGGGTTTGGAACATGTCGAGCAGCACCGCGGCCATAGCCACCAGCCCCACGATCACCCAGACCAAGCTCACCGTGCCTCCCTCCCCGGCGCTCCGAGCCTAGCCCGTAGAGCGCGGTCGTGGGCGGCACCGAGGAATCGCGCCTGCACCGGATCGGCTCTGTGCCGATTCGGACGAGACGGTCGGGGGCCGCGCTATCGTCGGGAGACACTCATGTTGTCACAGCGACAATGTCGGGGGTTTAGTGTGGCTGGCCTCGACCTCTCGGTCCGTCTCAGGTTCACCGATTCGGCGGGAAGTCACCGGAGTAGGAAGGACGCGCGACCGGTCCGCGAGTTGAAGCACCACGACATCGGTTGGCCGATGGACCCCGGGCTCCACACGCCGGTCAACTGAGGGGGGCCTGACCCCGGTTCTTGGACACGCTGAATCCAGCACGTGGTGCTGGGGAA
>JAKDKQ010000213.1 GCA_030453295.1 Janibacter sp. | reverse complement strand
GCCGGGCGATCCAGTCGGCCGTGCGCGCCGGGTCCTGGCTGCGCTGGGGGAAGACGGAGCCGGGCACCGCGCCGATCGCGAGCAGCAGCAGAAGGAAGAGCGCGGTGCGCATGCTGGTCAGCTGTCGCCAGCCCCACCGCAGGTAGCCGATCGGCCCGAGCTTGGGCTGGGTGACGTCGGGCGCGGGCCGGGTGGTGCGGGCCATCACAAGAACAGCTCCTTGTCGTTGGGGAGGGGGACGAGCGGCAGTGCCCCAGCACTGATCTGGTCGCTCAGCGAGGACGAGGCCGCGGTGAGCGAGGTGAGGGCCGCCGTCATCCGGCTTCTGCCAGCGTGTCCTCGACCGCGCCCACGAGCGTCGAGGTCGTCACCGGTCCCAGGACGACGGCAGCGATCCGACCCTCACGGTCGAGCACGGCCGTGGAGGGCTGGGTGGTCATCTTGCCCTGCATCGCGATCGCGGTCCGGCCCGACTTGTCGTAGACGGAGGGCCAGGTGAAGCCCCACTCCTTGCCCTGCGCCAGGCCGGTCGCCTTGGAGGACTCGCGGTAGTTGATGCCGACGAACTCGACGTCATCCCCCTTCGTCTTCTCGTAGGCCTCGACGAGGTGCGGGGCCTCCTTGGCGCACGGACCGCACCAGCTGGCCCAGAGGTTGACCACGACGACCTGGCCGCGCTCGTCGGCGCTGTCCCAGGTCTTGCCGTCGATGGTCTCCCCCGCCAGCTCCACGGGCGCGCCACGGTCCTGCGGCGCGAAGAGGGTCATCGACCCGTCGCCGTTGCGCGAGCCGACCTCCTTGGCGGCCTTCTCGGAGGCGGACTCGCCACAGGCGGACAGCCCCCCGACGAGCGCGAGGGCGCTCACCGAGGCGACGAGGGCGGAGGTCAGGCGGCGGGTCTTCATCGAAGGGGGTCAGGCTCCAGGGATCGTGGCGGCCTGCGCGTAGAGGTGCGCGGCGGGCTCGCTGTAGGTGACGTCGGTGATCTCGTCGCCGGTGAAGGTCACCGACGTGAGGGAGGCGAGGTTGCACTCCCGCTTGCGCGGGTCGTGCCACAGGTTGCGGTGCTCGAGGACGCTGCGGATGGTCCAGATCGGCAGCTGGTGGCTGACGATGAGCACCTCGTGGCCGCGGGCGTGGTCTCGGGCGTCCTCGATGGCAGCCATCATCCGCTTGCCGATGGCCCGGTAGGGCTCGCCCCAGGTGGGCTTGGTCGGGTCACGCAGCCACCACCAGCGACGCGGGTCGAGCAGGAGGCGCTTGCGGAATCGGCGGCCCTCGAACTTGTTGCCCGCCTCGATGACCCGGGGGTCGACGACGGCGGTCAGTCCGTGGCGGGCGAGCGTCGGGGCTGCGGTCTCGGCGGTGCGCTCGAGCGGGCTGTGCACGACGAGCGCCAGGTCGGCCTCGGCGAGGCGCTCGGCGACGACCTCGGCCATCTCGCGACCGAGGGCCGACAGGTGGTAGTCGGGGAGGCGGCCGTAGAGGACCTTGTCGGGGTTGTCGACCTCGCCGTGACGCAGCAGGTGCACGACGGTGCGCTCGCTGCCGGGACGGGCACCGTGCTCGGCGTGGGCCTCCCGGGCTCCTTCTGCGGCCTCGCTGGCGGCTCCTGCGGCCTGGGCTGCGGTCTCCGGGGACTCTGTGTCGACGGGCAGGTCGGTGCCTGAGTCGGGCAGCGGCTCGGTCATGGCCGGGATTGTCCCACCTCAGTCTGAGAGGGACATGCGGTGGGCCACCACGGCGTCGTAGAGGGCCTTCTTGCCGTGCCCGGTGGACGTGGCCACCGCGGCGCAGACGTCCTTGAGCCGGGCGCCGCGGTCCTTGCGGGCCAGCACCTCGGCCACGGCGTCCTCGAGGGAGACGCTCCTCTCCTCGGCCCCGCCGACGACGATGGTGATCTCGCCCTTGACCCCCTCTGCGGCCCACTCGGCGAGCTCGGCGAGACCGCCGCGGCGGACCTCCTCGTAGGTCTTGGTCAGCTCGCGGCAGACGGCGGCCTCACGGTCGGCCCCCAGTACCTCGGCCATGATCTCCAGGGAGGCGGCGATGCGGTGGGGCGCCTCGAAGAAGACCATCGTGCGCCTCTCCGACGCGACCTCCTGCAGGACCGAGCGCCGCTCCCCCGCCTTGCGCGGGAGGAAGCCCTCGAAGCAGAAGCGGTCGACCGGCAGCCCCGAGACGGCCAGTGCCATCAGCACCGCGCTCGGGCCGGGGACGCAGGTGACGACCTGGTCGGCGTCGATGCAGGCCCGCACGAAGCGGTAGCCCGGGTCGGACACCGAGGGCATCCCGGCGTCGGTGACGAGGACGACCCGCTGCCCCTCGCGCACCAGCTCGAGCAGCTCGGCGGTCTTGGTCGCCTCGTTGTGCTCGTGGTAGCTCACGACGCGCGGCGGCAGGTCGACACCGATCCGGGCGGCGAGGCCGCGCAGGCGCCGGGTGTCCTCCGCGGCGATGACGTCCGCCCCGGCGAGCTCCTCGCGCAGACGCGGGCTGGCGTCGCGCGGATCGCCGATGGGTGTGGCTGCGAGGACGAGAGGCATGCGGGCATCATCCCAGCACCGCGCCACGAGGGGGCGCTCCCCTCGCCTACGATGGCGCGCATGGACAGGGGGCAGCAGCTGCGTGAGCGCCTGCTCGGGTTCCGTCCCACCGACGTCCTGTGGGGCTGGGCCGGCCCCCTCCTCTTCGCCGCGATCGGCGGGATCCTGCGTTTCTGGTCCCTGGGCCGTCCCCACCAGCTGGTCTTCGACGAGACCTACTACGTCAAGCAGGGCGTCTCGATGCTCGACTACGGCGTCGAGCAGCGGTGGAACGGCGACGGCGAGAAGGTCGACCCGCTCTTCACCCAGGGCACGACGGCGATCTTCAACGCCACCGAGGGCGACATGGTCGTCCACCCGCCGGTCGGCAAGTGGATCATCGCCTTCGGCGAGTGGGTCTTCGGGCCGACGTCCAGCTTCGGCTGGCGCTTCTCGGTGGCCCTGCTGGGCACCCTCTCGATCCTCATGGTCGGCCGGATCGCGCGGCGCCTCTTCGGGTCCAGCTGGCTCGGGGCGGTTGCGGCCTTCCTGATGGCCTTCGAGGGGCACCACTTCGTCCAGTCGCGCACGGGCCTGCTCGACATCATCCTGATGTTCTTCGCCCTGGCGGCCTTCGGGGCGCTGCTCATCGACCGGGACTGGTCGCGAGCACGCCTGGCGGAGAGAGCCGCTCGGCTTCCTTCGAGCTTCCGCACGGGGCCGATGCTGTGGTGGCGGCCGTGGCGCCTCGTCGCCGCGCTCTCGCTGGGTCTGGCCTGCGGCACGAAGTGGTCCGGTCTGTACTTCTTCGCCGCCTTCGGCCTGATGACCGTCTTCTGGGACATCGGTGCACGAAGGGCGGCGGGCGCCCGGCACTGGATCGTCGCGGGCATCGGCAAGGACGGGGTCTGGGCGGGCCTGTCGATGACCATCGTGGTCCTCGCGACCTACCTCGCCTCGTGGGTCGGCTGGTTCGCCACCCGCACCGGGTACAACCGCACCTGGGCCGCCGACAACCCGGGCGAGGGCGTGCAGTGGCTACCCCCCGCCCTTCGCTCGCTGTGGCAGTACCACGTGCAGGTCCTGGACTTCCACGACAACCTGACGTCACCGCACACCTACCAGTCCAACCCCTGGTCGTGGATGATCCAGTCCCGGCCGACCTCGTTCTTCTACGAGTCACCCACACAGGGCATGACCGGCTGTGAGGTCGAGAAGTGCTCCAAGGCGATCAGCTCTCTCGGCTCGGTCTCCATCTGGTGGTTGGCGACCGCCGCCCTCTTCTTCCTCGCCTACCACTGGGCCTTCAAACGGGACTGGCGCGCCGGGGCGGTCCTCGCCGGGTTCGTCGGCGGCTGGCTGCCGTGGTTCTTCCTCCAGCACCGCACGATCTTCACCTTCTACACGATCTCCTTCCAGCCCTGGGTCATCCTCGCGGTGGTCTTCGTGCTCGGCCTCGCGCTCGGCCCACCGGGCGCCGATGCCCGCCGACGCCGCATCGGGCAGCTCGCCGTGGGCATCTACCTGCTCATCGTCCTGGCCAACTTCGCCTTCTTCTGGCCGATCTGGACCGCCCAGGTCATCCCCTACGACCAGTGGCGCTGGCGGATGTGGTTCCCCAGCTGGGTGTGAACCCAGCCGAACTGCCCGGGCGAGCTCGGACTGTCGGGGGCCCCTCGTACCCTCGAGGCCATGGACTTCCCCCTCGTCGCCGGCCTCCCCCAGCCCGCGGTCATCACATCGAGT
>JAKDKQ010000212.1 GCA_030453295.1 Janibacter sp. | reverse complement strand
CCGGGTCGCCCATCCAGGCCCACTACGTCGGTGTCGCGCACTCGACCGGCGAGGAGTTCGACGCCTCCTGGAACCGCGGAGCGCCCCTGGCCTTCACCGCAGGCATCGGACAGGTCATCAAGGGCTGGGACGACGGCCTCCTCGGCATGAAGGAGGGTGGTCGTCGCAAGATCACCATCCCGCCGCACCTGGGCTACGGCGACCGCGGCGCGGGCGCAGCCATCAAGGGCGGCGAGACCCTGATCTTCGTCGTCGACCTCGTGCAGGTCGGCTGAGACCGCGCATCTCCTTAAGGTCGTGCGCGTTGAGTGCGCATCTCCTTAAGGTTGTGCGCAGTCAGGTCAGCAGAGAGGCCGCATGGCGGCCGGCCAGGGCCGCGGTGAGGAAGGGCGTCATGTCCTCCGCCGCGGCCCTGCCCATGCTCACGAGCGGGACCGGGCTGATCGACAGCGCCTCGGCCATCCCGTCAGGGGCCAGGGCCACCAGTCGGGGGGAGCCGGCAGCCGATGCCACCGCGGCGGCCACCTGCTCGCGGACCCGGGGCCACGGGGTCTCATCGCTGTCCGGCACGACGACGTCGGCACCGCCGAGCAGCGCACGCGTGATCACCGTGGCCGTGTGGTGCGACAGCCCGTGGTGCCGAGGGCGGGGGTCGCTGCCCGACACGCGCGGGACCGCGATGCCGTGGCCCCGCAGCACGTGCACGGCGTTGAGCGCGTCGCCGGTGGACAGCCCCGACCAGCCCCAGGTCGTCGACGAGCCGGCATTGCCCGGCCCCTGCGCGACGACCGCGAGGTCGCACCCCAGGACGTGCCGGGCGGCGAGCAGCGCGGAGTGGATGGTGATCGCCTCGTGCTCCCCGCCGAAGGCCTGACCAGCGGTGATCGTCGTGGCCAGCCACCCGGCGTCGACGAGCTGTGCGGCGCTGTCTGACAGGGCGAAGGGGAGGGCCGCCGAGTCCGTCATCACGTACGCCACGCGGGCGTCTGGCGAGACCGAGCGGATCCCGGCGAGCACGGCCGGAAGGGAGGAGTGCAGCTCCGCGACGACGACCGGCATCCCGTGCAGGTCACCGGCGGCGATGTCGGGATGGTCGCGCATCGCCTCGTGGTGCGGCGACTCCTGCTCCTCGAGGGCCAGCACCATCTCCTGCAGCGGCGTGTAGCGGGCCTTGACGATGTGGCCGGGGGACTCGGGCGGGTCGGCCGGGAGCTGCGACGGGGTGGCCACGACGAGCGCGTGGCCACCGGTGCCGAGGCGGCGGCGCAGCGCCGAGATGTTGAGCAGGACCGTGTCGCCGACCCGGGGTGAGCCCACGAGGCCGGTGAGGGCGAGGGCGGGGGTGTCGCTCCCTTCGACCTCGACGCGCAGGCGCAGGGCCCCCGGACGCGAGCCGGTGATCTCGCGGACCGTGCCGCTGCGCCAGTGGATCATGTCCGGCAGGTTAGCCTCAGCGTGACGAAGGGAGCGATGTGGCTGCACCCAACACGCCCGCCGCGAAGACCGAGCGCCTGCTCAACCTGACGATGAGCCTGCTCTCGTCGCGGATCCCGGTACCCAAGCAGCGGATCCGACGCATGGTCGAGGCCTACCAGCTCGTCGAGTCGGACGAGGCCTTCGACCGGATGTTCGAGCGCGACAAGGAGGACCTGCGCGCGATGGGCATCCCGCTGGTCACCGAGGACATCGGGATCTTCGAGGACGAGCAGGGATATCGCATCGACCAACGGGAGTACGCGCTGCCGCCCGTCGAGCTGGCCGCGGACGAGCGGGCCGTCGTCGGCCTCGCCAGCCGGGCGTGGGCGCACGCGACGATGGCCGGCACGGCAGCGACCGCGTGGCGCAAGGTCGCTGCGAGCGACGAGGTGGGGGAGGACCCCTTCGCCGGTCTGGAGCCGCAGCTCGGGGGCGCCGAGCCGGCCTTCGAGCCGCTCAAGGACGCCGTCCTCACCGGGACCTCGGTCCGCTTCGACTATGCGCGTCCGGGGACGGACGGCGCAGTCCCTCGCCGGGTCGAGCCCTGGTACCTCACGGCCTGGCACGGTCGCTGGTACCTCGTCGGGCACGATCTCGACCGTGAGGCCACCCGCGTCTTCCGGCTCTCGCGGATCACCTCGGCCGTGACGGTGACACGCGACCCGATCTCGGTGGCCATCCCCGACGACGTCGACCCGGTGCGCATGATCGCCGCGATCGATGGCCGCGAGCCCTCCCAGTCACCCGCCGTGCTGCGCGTGCGCACCGATGCCGGTCACTGGTTGCGCCGTCGAGCCGACCGCGTCGAGCCGATCGACGATCAGTGGGACCGGGTGCACCTGCAGCACTCCGGCCTGCACGGCTTCGCCAGCGAGATCGCCAGCCACGGCCCCGACGTGGTCGTCGAGGAGCCCACCGAGCTGCGGGACGCGGTCGTGGACCACCTGCGCGCCGTCGTCGACGTGCACGAAGGGAGCCTGCGATGAGTCGTCCGAGCGTGGAGTCCGCGACGAGCCGCGTCCAGCGTCTGCTGACGATGGTCCCGTGGCTCGTCAGCCGTCAGGGGATCGAGATCGAGGAGGCCGCGGCCGGCCTGGGCATCACCGAGCAGCAGCTCGTCGCCGACCTCGACCTGCTCTTCATGTGCGGCTACGGGCAGATGCCCGACGAGATGATCGAGGCCAGCTATGAGGGTGGCCGGATCTTCGTCACCAACGCCGACGCGATCGCCCGCCCGCTGCGCCTGAGCGTGGACGAGGCGATCTCGCTCATCGTCGGGCTACGGTCCCTGGCCGCGAGTGGTGCGGGCGAGAGCAGTGCCGTCGAGCGCGCCCTGGCCAAGCTCGAGGAGGCCACCGGGTCCATCCCCGGGATGGAGCGCGTGGTCGTCGTCGAGGACGACACGCAGGTCGGGCAGACGACGGCGGTCCTGCGTGACGCGCTGGCGGCCGCCCGCCGCGTGCACCTGACCTATGTCGTCCCGAGCCGTGATGAGCGGACCGAGCGCGATGTCGACCCGATGCGGCTGGCCCACGTCGAGGGCCACTGGTACCTCGAGGGCTGGTGCCACCGGGCGCAGGACGTGCGCCTCTTCCGCGTGGACCGGATCGAGCAGGTCGAGGTCCTCGACGAGGCGTCCACGCCCCCTGAGGGCGTGGCCCGTCGTGACCTCAGCGCCGGTGCCTACCAGCAGGGCGCGGCCGACGTGCCCGTCACCCTGCGGCTGCGACCAGCTGCCCACTGGGTCGCGGAGTACTACCCGGTGACATCCCGGACAACTTCCGGCGAAGACCTCGTCGTCACCCTGCCCACGAGCAACGAGGGATTCTTGCGTCGCTTGGTGCTGCGTCTGGGGGGTTCTGCCGTGATCTCGGGGCCCGTGGAGTTGCGCGAGAGTGTTGCCACTCAGGCCGCCGAGGCTCTCGCCGCGTACAGCTCTCCCTGAGAGATACCTCTACCCCTCAGGGGAGAGGCATACACTGCACACGTAGATCACCGTCCGAAAGGTTCTGCCATGCCCAGCTTGGGCCCCATGGAAATCATCCTCATCCTGCTCGTCATCCTGTTGCTCTTCGGCTTCAAGAAGCTCCCTGATGCCGCGCGCAGCGTCGGCAAGTCCGCTCGGGTCTTCAAGTCCGAGGTCAACGAGATGAAGGAAGAGGACCGCCAGCGCGACGAGGCGAAGAAGAACCGCACTGCGGAGACGGCGTCGACCATCGACAAGCCGTCACCCATCGACGAGGCGAAGCCGCGCACGGACGACCAGTCCGGCCCGGTTGCCTGAGTCACCCCCCTTCGCCCCTTCACGTATGCCCAGACGCGAGCGCACGCCCAAGGACCCCGAGGGTCGGATGCCGCTCAAGGCGCACCTGCTCGAGTTCCGCAACCGGCTGATCAAGGCCGCCCTCGCGATCTTCATCGGTGCCATCGTCGGCTGGATCATCTACAACCCGGTGCAGATCGGCTCCTGGACCTTCGCCGGGGTGTACGACCAGCTGACCTACCCCTTCGATGAGTACAAGGCCACCAACCCGGACAGCGTCGTCACGCTGAACTTCGGGAACGCGACCTCGGCCTTCACCACGCAGCTCGGGCTGTCGCTCTTCACCGGTGTCGTCATCTCCAGCCCCATCTGGGTGTGGCAGATCTGGGCCTTCATCCTCCCGGGTCTGACCAAGAAGGAGCGCCGTCTGTCGCTGGGCGTCTTCAGCACTGCCCTGCCACTCTTCCTCGCCGGGTGCTTCTTCGCCTACCAGACCCTGCCCAAGGCCCTGCTCATCCTCTTCGGGTTCACCCC
>JAKDKQ010000211.1 GCA_030453295.1 Janibacter sp. | reverse complement strand
CCGAGCGAAGGGAGCGAGCTGATCCTCATCGCGTGGTCCCCTCGAGGTAGGCGCTGGTCGCGTCGAAGGCCCGGGCCACCCGGTCCTCGACCTTGGCCACGCTCGCCTGCCCACGCAGCGCCGCCGTCGGTGTCTTGTCGACGCCACTGGGCAGCACGTGCAGCCGCACCGAGTCGGGGACCTCGGCGATCTCCTCGACGAAGCGGTGCCGGCGGGCGATCTCGAAGGCGACGAGCCCGACGTCGAGCGGGTTGGTCGGCGCGCTGAGCAGCTGCTCGACCCGCCCGACCTGCAGCACGTGGATGTCGGTGGCACCGAGCGCGATGGCCCGCCCCACCGGGATGGAGTGCACGAGCCCACCGTCGTAGTAGTGCGCCCCGTCGATCTCGACGGGCGCGAAGAGACCCGGCACGGCACAGCTGGCAGCCACCGCGGGACCGATCGCGCCGGCGGTGAACCACCGGGAGGCCGAGCTCTCGATCTCCGCCGCGACGCACTGGAAGGGCACCGGCAGGTCCTCGATGAGGTCCACCCCGAGGTGCCGGGCCACGAGGCCGGGGATCAGCCCGCGGCGCATGACGTGGGTGCGGTACTTGGCAAAACGGGCCGCCTGCCGCACCGGGTTCTCGCTCATCTCGCCGGAGCGCACGACATCCCGCCACAGCTCCTCGAGCCGGGCGACGCCCTCGACCGTGGGGTCGGCCGCGACGAAGGCACCGTTGAGCGAGCCGATGCTCGTCCCCACGACGAGGTCCGGGGTGATGTCCGCGGCGAGCAACGCCTGCAGCATGCCCACCTGGGTCGCTCCGAAGACGCCGCCGCCACCGAGGACGAAGGCAGTCATGGGCATGGGCGCCAGATTACTTCGGCGGGGCGTCGGCGCGCGGGTCGGACCCGTCCTGGGGGATGACGTCCACGCCGACCTTGAGGCTGGAGCCACCCCCTTCGCCGAAGATCACTCCCTTGAGCGGCGAGACATCGCGGAAGTCCCGTCCCCATCCGGTGACGATGTAGCGCGAGTCCGCGAAGTGGTTGTTGGTCGGGTCGACGTCGACCCAGTCACCGTCGGGCGTCATCGCGGCGACCCACGCGTGCGAGGCGTCCGAGCCCGCGAGCTTGACCTCGCCGGCCGGAGGGCGCGTCTCGATGTACCCCGAGACGTACCGCCCGGGGATGCCGACCGCCCGCAGGCAGCCGGCGGCGAGGTGGGCGAAGTCCTGGCACACACCTTCGCGCTGCTGGAGCAGCTCCGGCAAGGTCGTCTTGACGCTCGTCGTGCCCTTGGCATAGGTGAAGTCGCGGTAGATGTCGGAGTAGAGCGCCACGAGCCCCTCGCCGAAGGGCCGGTCCGGCGGGAGGATCCCCGCGGAGTAGGCGAGGACCTCAGGCGCGATCTCGACCAGCTGGGAGGGCAGCAGGTACTGCGCCGCCTCGGCTCGGTCCAGGTGCTCGCCGGCGGCGACGAGGTCGGCCACCTCGGCGACCGTCCACGCGTTGAGCCGGTCCATGTCCGGGGCCGGCCACTCGATCTCCACGAGGCTGCGTTTGTGAACGTCGAGGACCGTGTGCGGGGTGCGCACCTCGTAGAAGCTCGAGTGGTTGCCGAAGTGGTCCACGTGCTCGGTGAGGATGTGCGGCTCCGGCGTGATCTCGACGCTGTGCTCGATGATCCGCTGCTGATCGGTCCCCCTGGGGCGCAGCAGCGCCCGACCGAAGGAGTCGGTCACGTACTCCTCGTAGGTATAGGTGGTGCGGTGGCGCACCTCGTACTGCCGAAGGGTGTGGTGCTCCGGCTTGATCACCGGGACCAGGGGGTCTCCCGTGACGACCGGCTCGGGGGCCGGTGGCCGCTCGGGGACGGAGGTGTCCCCCGTCGTCCGCTGCTCGTCCGGGGCCGTCGCGTCGGTCCGGGGCTGCTCGTCGGCCGGTCGGGGCTGCTCGGCGGCGCTCACCAGGACTCCTCCGCGCCGTTCCACTGGACCCACTGGACGCTGCGCCCCGGCTCCTTGCGGCTGAAGTACTCCCTGTCGATCGCCTGGTGCGCGGCGCGCAGGTCCCCGCCCACCTGCGTGAGGGCCGCGGCGAGGGGCTGACGTCCGTCGGCGAAGAGCTCGTCGAGGTCGAGCCCGGCGATCCGGTGCGCGAGCTCGCGGACCGCGGGGAGCGCAGCCTCGTCCTCGATGAGCTCGAGGTCCTCGACGAGCCGCTGGACCTGGAAGGCGACCGAGCGCGGGTTGCTCGCGTCGCGCAGCAGCAGGTCGACCGCGGCCTGCAGCGCGGACATGGCGCCGAGGCCCGCGGTGAGGCGGCGGCGGTAGGTGATGACCGACTCGGCGGCGAGCAGCGCCGACTCCGTGGTCGTCCCCTCGACGACAGGGGTGCGCTCGACCGCCAGGACGCTCGCGAGCAGCCGGATCGTCTGCTGCGCGCGCTCGACCCGCTTGCCGGCGTCGGCGAAGGCCCACGCCGGGTCGCGGACCAGCGACTCGACGCCGATCCCGGCGAGCGCGAGGAGGCCCTCGATGGTCTCCATGAGCAGCTCCTGCAGGTCGTCCTGCGGGACGCTGTGCTGCAGGGTCCGCTCGAGGCGGGACATGACCAGCCAGGTGTCGACGGAGAGGGTCTCGCGCACGGACTGGGCCGCGATCACCGCTCGGTGGGTGCTGTAGGCGACCGAGCCGACGATGCGGGGCTCGAGGGTGAGCTCGCGCAGGTAGGGCAGGGGGTCCTCGCGGCGCGCCTGCCCCTCGTCGCCGATGAACCCGGGGTGCACCGACATGACCTCGGTGACGGCCTCGAGGATCGCGAGCATCGCGGTGTGACCGGTGGTGCCCGGGCGGGCGGCGTGGTCGTCGACGAGGTTGTCGGCCACCCGCAGCAGGCGGGCCGCGGCCTCGGCGCGCTCGGCGTACCGGCCCATCCAGTACAGGTCCGCCGCGACGCGGGGCGACGGGGCGGCGTAGCCGGACGGCGTGCTGCCCTCGAGCAGGCTCGGGACGCTGTGGATCTCGCCCTCGCGGGGCGTGGTGTCGGAGTCGACGCGGACCCACACGTCCTTGCTCGTGGCGCCGGTGAGGCTCGAGACCGTCCCGGAGTCGGCGCGCACGGCGACCCGGCCGAGGCCACCGGGCATGACGGCGTAGTCGTCCTCGTCGGCGACGGCGAAGGTCCGCAGGACCACGCTGCGCGGCTCGAGCCCGCCGGCCGTGACGACCGGTGCGCTCGACATCGTCATCGGGTCCTGGGCCGTCCAGCGCCACGGCTCGGCCTGGATCCGCATGGCCAGGTCGTCGCGCTCCTGCGCCGTGAGCTCCCAGCCGTAGACGCTGTTGGTGCTGCCCGTCCGGGAGGCCGGCTTGACGACGAGGCTCCCCAGCTGGGTGACGATGTGGCTGAGGTGGGTGGGGTCACCGGCCCACCAGGTCTGGGTCGACGCGAGGCTGAGGTCCTCGCCGAGGACCTGCCGGCAGATCTGCGGCAGGTACGGGATGAGCGCGGGGTTCTCCAGCACGCCGGAGGAGATCGGGTTGACGATCGAGACATTGCCCAGGCGGGCGGCCTCGACGACGCCGGGCAGCCCGAGGCGGGAGTCTCCGCGCAGGTCGAGCTGGTCGATCGCGTCGCCCTCGACGCGTCGCATGATGACGTCGACCGGGGAGAGGCCACTGGTGGTGCGCATCCAGATCCGGCCGTCACGACTGACCAGGTCCTCGGACTCGACCACCGGCACGCCGAGCACGGTCGACTGGAGCGCCTCGTCGAAGGCCGCGTCGCTCAGGGCACCGGGGGTGAGGATGACGATGCGCGGCATGTCATCGGTCTGAGGGGCCGCGGCCACGAGCGCCCTCTGCACCTGGTAGAAGAATCCGCGCAGGCGGGCCAGGTCGACCCTGCGGTGCAGGTCGGGCAGGACGCGGGCGATGATCCGGCGGTTGGCCATCGCGAAGCCGGCACCGCTGGGTGCCTGGGTCCGGTCGGCGAAGACCTGCCAGGTCCCGGTGCGGTCCCGGGCGAGGTCCATCGCCGGCATGACGAGCTGCCTCGGCCCGGGCAGGCGGATGCCGTCGGCCTGGGGCAGCCACCCGTCATGCCCGTAGACGGCCGCTCCGGGCAGGGTCCCCGAGCGCACGAGCCGCTGCTCGCCGCTGAGGTCGGTGAGCAGGGCGTCCAGGAGCACCGCCCGCTGCCGAACCCCCTGCTCGAGGCGGCTCCACTCGCCGGGCCCGAAGGTCAGCGGGAGGGGGTCGAGGTCCCACGTGCGGGGCTCGGTGGGGATCTG
>JAKDKQ010000210.1 GCA_030453295.1 Janibacter sp. | reverse complement strand
GGCGAGCACCTCGTCGCGCACGCGGTGCTGCGCCGGCTCGCCGCTGCCTTCGACGCCGCCCCGGGCCGTCCCGGCGGTCCGCGGGTCATCGTCGGACTGCCCGCCGGGGTGCACCACGAGCTGGGCATCTTCGCCTTCGCCGTCGTCCTGCGGCGACTCGGCGTCGACGTGGTCTACCTCGGACCGAACCTGCCCGCGCCGGCCTGGCGTGACGCGCTCGAGACCCACGGCGCGAGCTGCGCGGTGCTCGGGATGCCACGACGACGCGACGCGCGGCCCGCCCGTGACGTCGTCGAGGCGCTGCACGACGTCGACGACACCCTGACGATCCTCGTGGGAGGAGGGCACCAGGACGAGCTCGACGGCACGCGCACCACGCGTCTGGGGCACCTCATCGGCCCGGCCGCCGCCGAGGTCGCCGCCCTGGTCGGCTAACGGACCCCTTCGTCACGGCCCGGTCACGCCCGCCGTGTCGCCATGCCCCACGACGACCCCGCAGCTAGCGTGGCCGACAACGGACATCGGGGCCCCGCTGACATCTCATGAGGTCCCGCCGCGCGAGTGGAGGGGTGGTGCGCATGTGGGCAAGCAGGACGGCGCGCGTCACGGCGTTGCTGACCTCGACGGCGGCACTCGCCCTGCTCGTGGGGTGCTCGTCGAGCTCCGAGACCACCACATCGTCGTCGGGCGAGTCCGCCGCACCCACCAGCTCGACGACCAGCGCCGATGGGACTCCCGCCTCTCGCACGCAGCAGCGCGACAGGAGCGTGGAGCGGTCGACGACGGCCGCGGCGCAGTACGACTACCGAGGCGCGTTGCGGCACCTTGAGGGCCTCAAGGGCGCGGATGTGGATCGGCTCACCACCCAGATCGCCGCGCAGAAGAAGGCCGCGGTGGAGTGGCCGGACAATGCGCAGATCCCCCACCTGTTCTTCCACTCCCTCATCGTCGACGCGGACCGGGCCTTCGTGTCGCGAGACAGCGCGCAGGGCTATGCGGACTACATGGTCACCGTCAAGGAGTTCAAGACCGTCCTCGCCTCGGTCCACGACAAGGGCTATGTCCTCGTCAACCCCGACGACTTCGCCCGCAAGGACGCGCAGGGAGAGATGGCCTATGTGCCGATCCGGCTGCCCCCGGGCAAGAAGCCACTTGTCATCTCCGAGGACGACGTCAGCTACTACGAGTACATGGACGGCGACGGGTTCGCGACCACCATGGTCATCGGTGACGACGGAGCGGTGACCAACACGTACGAGGACGCCTCCGGCACAAGCGTCGAGGGCGCCTATGACATGCCGGCCATCGTGGACGAGTTCGTCGAGAAGCACCCCGACTTCTCCTACCGCGGCAGCAAGGGCATCCTCGCGCTGACCGGGTACAACGGTGTGCTCGGCTACCGCACCAGCGACATCGAGTACGGCAACGACCCGGACATCGACGTCGACGAGCAGCAGGAGCAGGCAACCACTGTCGCCGACGCCCTCAAGGACGACGGGTGGGTCTTCGCCTCGCACACCTGGGGCCACACCAATGTCACGGATGCGTCGATGACCCGACTGACCGCGGACACGACGAAGTGGCAGGACGAGGTCGCCCCGATCATCGGCGACACCGACCTGATGATCTTCCCCTTCGGCGCGGACATCAGTGGAGTGGCGCCGTACAGCGGGCCCAAGTACCAGCTACTGAAGGACGACGGCTTCGACTTCTACTTCGGCATCGACACCTCGACCCCCGCCTGGGGTCAGCTCACCGGGGAGTACGTGCGCCAGGCCCGCATCAACGTCGACGGGTTGAGCATGGCCGCGGCGAAGAGCAACGACCAGCACGTGCTGCACGACTTCTTCGACGTGGACGAGGTCATCGACCCGGCGCGGGCGGAGCACGGGTTCTGAGGCCCCCGCACCTTCCCAGGCCCCCGCACCGCCAGCAGCCCGCTGCGTAGACTCCCCGCAACGCGCGTCCGTCCGAGGAGACATCAACCATGAGCACCCTGCAGACGCTCGACCGTGGCCTCGAGGCGATCGAGATCATCTCGCAGCGCACCGGCGGCATCTCACCTGCGGCGCTGGCCGATGAGCTGGGCGTGCACCGGGCCGGGGCCTATCGGATCCTGGCCACCCTCGAGCAGCGCCACCTCGTGGCCAAGGGCACCGACGGGCGCTACCGCCTCGGCAGCGGGGCCCTCGTCGTCGCCGGCCGGTTCATGAGCCAGTACCGGGCCTCGGCCCAGCCGGTCGTCCAGGAGCTCGCCGACCGCAGCGGGTGCACCGCCTTCGTCGCCATCGCCGACCGGACGGAGTCGATCGCCATCGCCGTCGCCGAGCCCAGCGCCCGGGGCCCCATCGGGATCAGCTACCAGGTCGGTGCCCGCCACCCCCTCGAGCAGGGGGCTGACGGACTGGCAATCCTCGCCCAGCGACCCGCGCGCGACGGCGACAGCGAGTCCGTGCGATCCACCCGCGCACAGGGTTACGCGATCTCGGACGGCGAGGTCCAGCCCGGAGCCGTCGGCGTCGCCGTCGGCATGGGCCGGGGTGCGTCGACCGATGTCGAGGCCTCGATCGGCGTGATCAGGCTGGGCCTGCCCGGCGACCTGGACATCGAGCGGCTGCTGCCGCTCGTGCAGGACGCCCGCGCTGCCGTGGCCCGCCTGTACTGACGCCGCCCGGCCTGAGCCCGCCCCACCGGGACGCAACCGCAGACCAACCCCCTTGACCCTCCCTTGGGCCTGCACTAGGTTGTGCGCAGCCCGCACACTACTGTGCGCTCACCGCACAAGGAAGTGCTTCGCATGTCTGCCTGTCCTGTCTCCGCCAACGCGGCCGAGTTCGATCCCTTCGGGGACGGTTACCAGCAGGACCCGCCCGCCTACGTGGAGTGGTCCCGCGAGAGCGAGCCGGTCTTCTACAGCCCCCGGCTCGACTACTGGGTCGTCACCCGCTACGACGACATCAAGGCGATCTTCCGCGACAACGCGACCTTTTCCCCGTCGGTCGCTCTGGAAAAGATCACGCCGACCAGCCAGGAGGCCAACGACGTCCTGGCCTCGTACGACTACGCCATGGACCGGACGCTGGTCAACGAGGACGAGCCGGCGCACATGGAGCGTCGACGGGCGTTGATGGAGCCCTTCTCCCCCGAGCACCTGGCCCACCACGAGCCGATGGTCCGCGCCCTCGTGCGTGAGCACGTCGACGCCTTCATCGACGAGGGTCGCGCGGAGCTGGTCAACCAGATGTTCTGGGAGATCCCGCTGACCGTCGCGCTGGAGTTCCTCGGGGTCCCCGACGACGACAAGCCGACACTGCGCGAGTACTCCGTCGCCCACACCGTCAACACCTGGGGCCGGCCGCAGCCCGAGGAGCAGGTCGCCGTCGCCCACGCCGTCGGCAACTTCTGGCAGTACGCCGGCGGCGTCCTGGAGCGGATGCGCCAGCGCCCGGACGACGAGGGCTGGATGCAGTACGGCATCCGCAAGCAACGTGAGCTGCCCGAGGTCGTCACCGACTCCTACCTGCACTCGATGATGATGGCCGGCATCGTCGCGGCCCACGAGACGACGGCCAACGGCATCGCCAATGCCGTGAAGCTCCTGCTGGAGAACCGCGTCATCTGGGACCAGATCTGCGCCGACCCCACTCTCATCCCCAATGCCGTCGAGGAGTGCTTGCGGCACAACGGGTCCCAGGCCGCGTGGCGCCGTCTGGCGACCAAGGACACCGAGATCGGTGGCGTCGCCGTCCCTGCGGGCGCTCGCATCCTCATGGTCTCCTCCTCCGGCAACCACGACCCGCGACGCTTCGAGGACCCCGAGCTCGTCGACGTGCGCCGGGACGACGCCGCCGACCACCTGACCTTCGGCTACGGCGCCCACCAGTGCCTGGGCAAGAACCTCGCCCGCATGGAGATGCAGATCTTCCTCGAGGAGCTGACCGGCCGGCTGCCGCACATGCGTCTGGCCGAGCAGGACTTCAGCTATGTCCCCAACACCTCCTTCCGCGGGCCCGAGCACCTGTGGGTCGAGTGGGACCCGCAGGCCAACCCCGAGCGCACCGACCCGGCGGTCCTGCGTCCGCGCGTCGAGGTCAACATCGGCGAGCCGACCACGGCCCACCACAGCCGGCCCATGCGGGTGGAGCGCGTGGTCGATGCCGCCGACGGCGTCCGCCACATCACCCTCACCAGTGCCGACGGGTCCGCGCTGCCGACCTTCACCGCCGGCTCGCACATCGACATCGAGTGCGGCGACACCGGCATCGTGCGCCAGTACTCGCTG
>JAKDKQ010000209.1 GCA_030453295.1 Janibacter sp. | reverse complement strand
TGAGTGTCCCCCTTCCCCTCGTCCCGGCCTTCCTCGGCGACGCGGTGCCCCTGGAGATCCCGGTCTCGGCGACCCAGGTGGCTCCTGTCCCGCGCTATGAGGTCCGATGATCTGCCTTCGAGCCGCTGTGCGTCATCGTTGCCGCGATGACAGTGGGCAGCTGAGCGTCCTCGTGCTCGGTCTGACCGTCATCGCGATGACGTTGATCATCGGGGGGTTGGCCGTCACATCGGTGCAGATCTCCCGGATGCGGCTGCTCGACGCGGCCGACTCGGCTGCGCTCGGCGCCACCGATGAGGGTGCCGAGGGGATCTATGACGACGGGGTGGGCGCCGACCTGCCCCTCGAGGACGCCAGCGTCCGTGAGAGCGCCGCGGCGCATCTGTCCGAGCGGTCACGGCCCCACGGACTGGAGAGCTGGGCCGTCGCTCCGGGTACCGGGAGCCCGGACGGTCGTACTGCGGTCGTGGTGCTCACGGGTGAGGCGGACCTGCCCCTCATCGGCGGGCTGCTGCAGTCGATGGGTGGGTCGGTCACGCTCACCGTCGAGTCGAGGGCCCGAGCTGGCGTGGTCACCGCCCCGCAGTGAGCGGTCCCGTCGGCTGGCGAACGCCCCTCCACCGCGCGCGTTCATCGCAGCCTCCAACCTCGAGCCTGCTGCGCTCCCACCTGACAGCCCGAGGTGACACGATGACGTCGCGGGGAGACCGCACCATTCGTCCGGGGAGAGGCACGCGCGTGGAGCCAGAGCGGTCCGAGGGCCAGTCACTGACCGAGGAGGCTGAGATCGACCAGGTCGACCCACCTGCCGATCCAGTAGCCGCGGAGCCGGACGAGGACGTGCCGGGCGACGACACGGACGAGGTCACGGCGCAGGACGCGGACGACGACTCCACCGATGAGGTCGTCCACACCAGCGACGGTGAGGTCATCCCCGAGGACGAGGCGGCGCCCGACGCCGAGACGATCCCGGTGAGCGAGCTGCGCACACCCGAGCGAGAGCACGAGCACGACGAGCTCCCGATCAAGGCGCGGGTCTCGCTGCCCCCGACCCTCACCCTTCTGCTCGGTCTGGCCGCGACGGTCATCGCGATCGCTGGTCTCAAGCAGGTCGCCGGCATCATCGCCCCGACCTTCCTCGCGGCGACGCTGATCATCGCTGTCTACCCGATCTACAAGACGCTGCGGCGATTCCTCGGGGGAGCGATCGCCGGGCTGCTGCTCATCGTCATGCTCTACGGGATCCTCGCGGCCCTGGGCGCCTCGATCGGTATCGCGGCGAGCAAGTTC
This sequence comes from Janibacter sp., assembly GCA_030453295.1. GTDB lineage: Bacteria > Actinomycetota > Actinomycetes > Actinomycetales > Dermatophilaceae > Janibacter. The sequence goes on along the minus strand of JAKDKQ010000209.1, from coordinate 3,017 downwards.
GCCTCCGAGCTGGCCCGGCCCGAGTACACGAGCACCTTCACCGGCCTCGTCTCCGACGGGCGTGACTTCCTGACCTCCAAGGGGATCGAGGCCCAGGAGATCGACGACGCGATCGCCAACTTCGACCTGCGCAACCTCACCGGCCTCGCGAGCTCGCTGGCCAACACGGTCACCGGGCTGACCACGACCATGCTCTTCCTGCTCACCGTGATGATCTTCCTCGTCATGGACGCCGGCGGCTTCGCGCGGCGGCTCGCGGCGATCCACCGCCACAAGCCGGATGTCGCCGATGCGCTCGTCGACTTCGGCTATCGGGTGCGCAAGTACTGGATCGTCTCGACGGTCTTCGGTGTCATCGTCGCTGTCATCGACTACGTGGCGCTGATGTGGCTCGGGGTGCCACTCGCGATGACCTTCGGCCTGCTGTCCTTCGTCACCAACTACATCCCCAACATCGGCTTCGTCCTCGGCCTGATCCCGCCGGCCTTCATCGCGCTGCTCTCGGGTGGGGTGTCGACGATGGTGTGGGTCATCGTCGTGTACTGCGTCGCCAACTTCATCATCCAGACGATCCTGCAGCCGAAGTTCACCGGCGACGCCGTCGGCATCAACGGCAGCACCGCCTTCTTGTCGCTCATGTTCTGGGCCTACGTCTTCGGCGCGCTCGGTGCCCTGCTGGCCATCCCCTTCACCCTCCTCTTCAAGACCTTGCTGATCGACCGCGACCCCAGCGCGCGGTGGGTCAACCAGTTCATCGCGAGCTCCCCGGAGGAAGGGACGAGCGCGCAGCCGACGTAGGGGAGGGGCGGCCCCCTGCCGTAGGGTGACCTGCTGTGGCTGTCGACTTCGAGACCGAGATCAAGAACCTCCGCACGACCATGGGATCGGTGCGTGAGGTCACGAACGTGCCTGCCCTCGAGACGCAGATCGCGGACCTGGAGCAGCAGGCAGCCGCTCCCGACCTGTGGGACGACCCGGACAAGGCGCAGGGTGTGACGTCGGCGCTGTCCCGCGCCAACCACGAGCTCGAGCGCATCAACACCATGGACGCGCGCATCGACGACCTCGAGGCACTCGTCGAGCTCGGCCAGGAGGAGCGGGACGCAGACACCCTCGCCGAGGCCGAGGAGGAGCTGGCCAAGGTCGCCAAGTCCGTCGGCCAGCTCGAGGTGCGCACGCTGCTCGCCGGGGAGTACGACGAGCGCGAAGCCGTCGTCACGATCCGCTCCGGCGCTGGTGGCGTCGACGCCGCGGACTTCGCCGAGATGCTGATGCGCATGTACCTGCGTTGGGCCGAGCGCCACGGCTACCCCACCAAGGTCATGGACACCTCTTACGCGGAGGAGGCGGGGCTGAAGTCCGCCACCTTCGAGGTCAACGTCCCCTACGCCTACGGCAACCTCTCGGTCGAAGCGGGGACCCACCGCCTCGTGCGGATCTCACCCTTCGACAACCAGGGCCGCCGCCAGACCTCCTTCGCCGCCGTCGAGGTCATCCCGCTCATCGAGAGCACCGACTCCATCGACATCCCGGACGGCGAGCTGAAGATCGACGTCTTCCGCTCCTCGGGCCCCGGCGGCCAGTCGGTCAACACCACGGACTCAGCGGTGCGCATGACGCACATCCCGACCGGCATCGTCGTGTCGATGCAGAACGAGAAGTCGCAGATCCAGAACCGCGCGGCCGCGTTGCGCGTCATGCAGTCGCGACTGCTCCTGGCCAAGAAGGCCGAGGAAGCCGCCGAGCGCAAGGAGCTCGCCGGCGACGTCAAGGCGAGCTGGGGTGACCAGATGCGCTCCTACGTGCTGAACCCCTACCAGATGGTCAAGGACCTGCGCACCGAGCACGAGACGGGCAACCCGTCAGCAGTCTTCGACGGCGAGATCGACACCTTCATCGAGGCCGGTATCCGCTGGCGCATCGAGCAGGCCAAGTCCGAGGACTGAAGCGGCATCAAACCTGGGGCGCTTCACCGAGCCAGCCACGCGCAAAACAGCCACGTCCGCCGCGGCCGCCCGTCCGGGCCCGGCACCCGCGGGCCCTCGCCCCAGTCGAACTTGAGCCACAACCCGGCTCGGTGATCCACGGCCGGTAGGCACGCCGGTGCCCGGCCCGCCCCGCCGCCTTGACCTGCGCGACCGCCCGCCGGGTAGTCCGCTCGGTCCCGGCGAGCCCCATCGCGACCAGTCGGCCGTGGATCACGTCGGCGTGGACCTTGCCGTTGCCGCGCTCGACCCACTCCTCGATCTTGCCCATGTGCTCATCCAGCATCCGGGCACGACGCCCCGGCCCCGTGACCGGGCGGCCCTCGTCGCGGGCAGCGACATACCGACGCACGGTCTTGGGATCCACCTCCGCCAGACCTGCAGCCGAATGCGCGCTCTGTGTGGCGTCGAACGCCTCCAGAATTTCCATGATCTCCCTGTCAGACTTCTTCATGCGTCCCTCCGGTGGAACCGCTCGTGGTGGTAGGAGACCTCGAGCACATCCCGGAGGGTCGCTGACGTAGGGACCGACAGGGCCCGATCCCATGGCCATGGACAGGGAGATCAACTGTCCGTCAGCAGGGAGTCCGTGCCCGCCTACAGGGAGGTTGGCATGTCCGCTAGCAATCGGTGCTTCGCCCTGCCTGGCGGCGGCGGATGCCTGTCGGGGTTAACCTCAGTACGACCCGCAGCGTGCTGGCTGGTCTTCGCCGGCGTGTGGTTTTGACGCAGGGTGGACGCAGGCGGGTACCTACACGTTGACGGCGTCGTATGCCTGGGAGATCTCGTTTTCGGGTGATGCGACGGGGTCGAAGACGCAGACACTGACCTCGACCGAGCGGGTCACCGTGGGTGAGCTGCAGAGCGTGGCCACGACCAGCCGATGGTCGCGTCAGCCTCTCTTGGAGGTGACTGCCTGGTACTCGCCCACCGTCACCTGCTCGGTCGAGGTGCGCGTGACCGTGGTGCTGCCCGTCGCGTCCCCGCCGAAGGTCACGTCGTAGGTGATGGTCGCGGTGGCGGTGTAGTTGC
>JAKDKQ010000208.1 GCA_030453295.1 Janibacter sp. | reverse complement strand
GTCCAGGTGCGGAACTCCATGTTCTTCTCGATGCCGGTGTGCAGGTAGCCGATGCCCGCGCGGGCCTCGGTGACCGTCTCGCCGTCGAGCTCGAGGATCAGGCGGAGCACGCCGTGCGTCGAGGGGTGCTGGGGCCCCATGTTGAGGACGATGCGCTCCTCGGGGTTCATCCCGAGCTCGCCCATCTCCTGGTCCCAGTCACCGCCCTGGACGTTGACGACGTGACCCTCGGCGAGGTCGTCGGCTCCCGGGGTGGAGTGCACCCCAGCCGTGTGCGTGTGTGTGCGAGCCATCAGTTGTACGACCTCCGCTCGTCGGGCGGCGGGACGGTGCCGCCCTTGTACTCCACGGGGATGCCACCCAGCGGATAGTCCTTGCGCTGCGGGTGCCCGGCCCAGTCGTCGGGCATCAGGATGCGGGTCAGCGACGGGTGCCCGTCGAAGATGACGCCGAACATGTCCCACGTCTCGCGCTCGTGCCAGTCGGCGGCCGGGTAGGTCGCGACGACGCTCGGGATGCGCGGGTCGCTGTCGGGCGCGGTGACCTCCACGCGCAGGCGGCGGCCGCCGTGGGTGATCGACAGCAGGTGGTAGGCGACGTGGAGCTCGGCGCCCTCCTCCTGCGGGTAGTGCACCCCGGAGACGGACATGCACATCTCGAAGCGCAGGTCGGGCCGGTCACGCAGTGCGCGCATGACGACCGGCAGGTCCTCACGGCGCACGTGCAGGGTCAGCTCGTCGGCGTGGACGACGACCCGCTCGAGCAGGTCCGTGCCCGTGGCCTCGGCGAGCCGGTCGACGACCTCGTCGTACCAGCCCCCGTAGGGCCGGGGCGTGGCGCCGGGGAAGGCGACCGTGCGCTTGAGCCCGCCGTAGCCGGAGGTGTCCTGGCCGGCGCGGGCGCCGAACATGCCACGACGCTCGTCACGCACGACGGGGGCCTGCTCGGGGTCGACCTCACCGGTCGACTCCCCCACGACATTGGAGTACTCGACGGGGCGGTTGCCCCCGGTCAGCCCCTCCGTGGAGGGGAAGCCCTTGTTGGCCGTGCCGCCGAGGCCGGGGCCCTGCGGGTGCACGCCCTCCGGCGTGGCGGCGGCAACATCCTTGCTGTCGTCGGTCGTCATGCCAGCAGGTTCCTTCCGAGCAGCGCCTCGTGGTCGTGCGTCGGGGGCTGCAGCTCCGTCGGGGTGGCGCCCAGCGCCGCCTTTTCGGCGGCACGTGCGGCGGCGACCCGGTTGACGCCCATGGGCGCCCCCTGGATCTGCTCGTGCAGCGTGATGATCGCGTTGAGCAGCATCTCCGGCCGCGGCGGACAGCCGGGCAGATAGATGTCGACCGGGATGATGTGGTCGACGCCCTGGACGATCGCGTAGTTGTTGAACATGCCGCCGGAGCTGGCGCACACACCCATCGAGATGACCCACTTGGGGTTGGCCATCTGGTCGTAGACCTGGCGCACCACGGGGGCCATCTTGTTGCTCACCCGACCGGCGACGATCATCAGGTCCGCCTGGCGCGGGGTCGCCGCGAAGCGCTCCATGCCGAAGCGGGCGATGTCGTAGTGCGGCGTGCCGACGGCCATCATCTCGATGGCGCAGCAGGCCAACCCGAAGGTGGCCGGCCAGATCGACGACTTGCGCATGTAGCCCGCAAGATTCTCGACGGTGGTCAGTGCGATGCCCGAAGGCAGCTTTTCCTCGATACCCATGTCAGATCCGTCCTCGTCAGTCCCACTCGAACCCACCGCGACGCCAGACATAGGCATCAGCGATGAAGAACGCGTTGAACAGGAAAAGCACCACGGCACCGAGCGTGAAGGCCCCGAGCTCGTCGAAGGCGACGGCGAAGGGGTAGAGGAAGAGCGCCTCGATGTCGAAGATGATGAACAGCATCGCGGTCAGGTAGTACTTGACCGGGAAGCGGCCGCCCTCAGCGGCCTGCGGCGTCGGCTGGATGCCGCATTCGTAGGCCTGGGCCTTGGCCGCGTTGTACCGGGCGGGGCCCACGACCAGGCTCGTCCCCACGGAGACGAGCGCGAAGCCGAGGCCGAGCGCGAAGAGGATGAGCAGCGGGATGTACGGGTTCATCGCTGCACCTCGCTTTCTTCTTCTTCAGTCATGTGATGCACGCCATGGTCGATCCTAGGGGTGACCGGCAGCACGTCGACGGCGGGCTCATGCATTGGGAGCGACCTTGGTCATGAGCTGGACGAGACGGTCGTCGAGACCGCCCCCCTTCTCCTCCGGCAGGTTGGCCATGAGCTTGAGCATGAACTTCATCAGCGTCTGCCGCGGCAGGCCGTACTTGGTCGCCAGACGCATGATCTCGGGCTTGCCGATGAGCTTGGCGAACTGCGCCCCGAGGGTGAAGTAACCGCCGTGCATGTCCTTCATCCGGGAGATGTAGGAGACGAGCACGCGCTCGCGATCGGCTGCGGTCGGCCGGGCGAGGGCCTGGACGATCGTCTCGGCTGCAGCGTGACCGGCCTCGAGGGCGTAGTCGATGCCCTCGCCGTTGAAGGGGTTGACCATGCCGCCGGAGTCGCCGACGAGCATCAGCCCGTCGGCGTAGAGCGGCTGGCGGTTGAAGGCCATGGGCAGCGCGGCAGCCGTGATGTCGCCGGTGATGGTGCCCTCGTTGATGCCCCACTCGGGCGGCATCGTCTCGACCCAGCGACGCATGACGTCCTTGTAGTCGGTCCGGCCGAAGGCCTCCGAGGTGTTGAGCACGCCGAGCCCGATGTTGGAGCGGCCGTCCCCCAGGCCGAAGAGCCAGCCGTAGCCCGGCATGAGGATGCGTCCCCCTTCGGGCGTCGTCGACCACAGCTCGAGGTGGCTCTCGAGGTACTCGTCGTCGTGGCGGGGGGTCTCGTAGTAGGCGCGCACCGCGACGGCCATCGGCCGGTCCTCGCGCTTCTCGCGGCCCATCTTCACCGACAGCCGGGAGGAGACACCGTCTGCGGCGACGACGACGGGGGCGTAGTAGCTTTCCCGCTCGCCGGTGGCCTTGCCCGTGTCGTCGACGACCTTGGCCGTGACCCCGACGATCCGGCCGGACTCGTCACGGATGGGCTCGGAGACATTGCGCCCCTCGAGCAGCTCGGCCCCGCAGGAGGCAGCGTGCCGGGCGAGGACCTCGTCGAGGTCCTGACGTGCCCGCACCATGCCGTAGCCGGGGAAGGACGTGACATCGGGCCAGTCGAGCTGCAAGCGCATGCCGCCGCCGATGATCCGCAGGCCCTTGTTGTGGGCCCAGCCGTCGGTCTCCGACAGGGGGATGCCGAGGTTGATCAGCTGGCGCACGGCGCGGGGCGTCAGCCCGTCGCCACAGATCTTGTCGCGCGGGAAGCGCGATTTTTCCAGCAGGACGACGTCCTTGCCGGCCTTCGCCAGCCACGCGGCGGTGGCGCTGCCACCGGGCCCGGCTCCGACGACGATGACGTCGACACTGTGGTCTCCGTCGGCCGCAGGCAGTGCACTGGTCACGAGATGTTCCTCAGCTGCTTGTGAATCTTTTCACGATCGGCGGGAAGCCTACTCGCTGGACACCATCCGGGTCACACAGGCTGTCCTTACCCAGCGAGCGAAGGGGGCGTCTCAGCCCGCCTTCACGGCCCGGTGGAGCGCCACGACCCCACCCGTCAGGTTGTTCCACTCGACCTCGGCCCACCCGGCGCCGGCCACCATCCGGGCCAGCGGCTCCTGGGCCGGCCAGGACTGGATCGACTCGGCGAGGTAGACGTAGGAGTCCGGGTTGGAGCTCAGGCGGCGCGCGACCGGCGGGAAGGCCGCCATGAGGTACTCGGAGTACACGGTGCGAAAGAGCGTGTTGACCGGCTGGCTGAACTCGCAGATGAGCAGTCGACCGCCGGGTCGGGTCACGCGCAGGAACTCGCGCAGGGCCACCTCCGGCTCCACGACATTGCGAAAACCGAAGGACATCGTCACGACGTCGAAGGACTCGTCGGCGAAGGGCAGGCGGGTGGCGTCCGCCGCGGCGAAGTGCAGCTGAGGGCTCTGCTTGAGCCCCTGACGCAGCATGCCGAGGGAGAAGTCCGCCGACGCCACCTGCGCACCTGCCTGTCGCAGCGGGAGGGACGAGGACCCGGGGCCGGCAGCGATGTCGAGGATGCGCTCGCCCGGCTTGGGGTCGATGGCCCGCAGCACGGCCCGACGCCACAGCCGCGTCTGACCCAGCGACATCACGTCGTTCATCAGGTCGTACTTCGCGGCGGTCTCGTCGAACATCGCGGCGACGTCCTTGGGGTCCTTCTGCAGGGTGGCGCGGCTCATGTCCTCATCCTCCCATCTGCAGTCGTAGGCTGTTGCCCGCCATGACCTCACCATCGCCCG
>JAKDKQ010000207.1 GCA_030453295.1 Janibacter sp. | reverse complement strand
TCGAGGAGCACGAGGTCGACGCCCGCGACACCAAGCTCGGCCCGGAGGAGATCACGCGGGACATCCCCAACGTCTCCGAGGAGGTCCTCGCCGACCTCGACGAGCGGGGCATCATCCGCATCGGTGCCGAGGTCCGCGACGGCGACCTGCTCGTCGGCAAGGTCACGCCCAAGGGTGAGACCGAGCTGACCCCGGAGGAGCGCCTGCTGCGTGCCATCTTCGGCGAAAAGGCACGCGAGGTCCGCGACACGTCCATGAAGGTCCCCCACGGTGAGACCGGCACGGTCATCGGCGTCAAGGTCTTCGACAAGGACGAGGGCGATGAGCTGCCCCCGGGCGTCAACCAGCTCGTCCGTGTCTACGTGGCCAACAAGCGCAAGATCACCGACGGTGACAAGCTCGCTGGCCGCCACGGCAACAAGGGCGTCATCTCCAAGATCCTCCCGGTCGAGGACATGCCCTTCCTCGAGGACGGCACGCCGGTCGACGTCGTGCTCAACCCGCTCGGTGTCCCCGGCCGGATGAACATCGGTCAGATCATGGAGCTGCACCTGGGCTGGGCAGCCAGCCGAGGCTGGAAGATCGACGGCAACCCGGACTGGGCGTCGATGATCCCGCAGGATGCGCGTGAGGCTCCGGCCGACACCCGTGTCGCCAGCCCCGTCTTCGACGGTGCCGACGAGCACGAGATCGCCGGTCTGCTGGACTCGACGACCCCGACTCGTGATGGTGTCCGCCTGATCGACCGCTCCGGCAAGGCCAACCTGTTCGACGGTCGCACCGGTGACCCGTACCCGGCTCCGGTGTCCGTCGGCTACATGTACATCCTGAAGCTGCACCACCTCGTGGACGACAAGATCCACGCACGCAGCACGGGTCCGTACTCGATGATCACCCAGCAGCCGCTCGGTGGTAAGGCCCAGTTCGGTGGTCAGCGCTTCGGCGAGATGGAGGTGTGGGCCCTTGAGGCCTACGGCGCCTCCTACGCGCTCCAGGAGCTGCTGACGATCAAGTCCGACGACGTGACCGGTCGCGTCAAGGTCTACGAGGCCATCGTCAAGGGTGAAAACATCCCGGAGCCCGGGATCCCGGAGTCCTTCAAGGTGCTCATCAAGGAGATGCAGTCCCTCTGCCTCAACGTGGAGGTCCTCAACTCCGAGGGCGGCACCATCGAGATGCGCGACAGCGAGGACGATGTCTTCCGCGCGGCAGAAGAGCTCGGCATCGACCTGTCCCGGCGGGAGCCGAGCAGCGTCGAGGAGGTCTAAACGCTCGGGGGGCTCACGGTCGCTGCGCGGCCTGCGCCCCCCGAGTGTCCCTCGCAATACCCGCCTGGCCGAGTGATCGGACAGCGGGAACTGAACTTATCGAGTCATCCTCGAGAACGAGAGAAGGAAGCACATCGTGCTGGACGTCAACTTCTTCGACGAGTTGCGCATCGGCCTGGCCTCCGCGGAAGACATCCGCAACTGGAGCCACGGCGAGGTAAAGAAGCCCGAAACCATCAACTACCGCACTCTGAAGCCCGAGAAGGAGGGCCTCTTCTGCGAGCGGATCTTCGGCCCCACCCGGGACTGGGAGTGCTCCTGCGGGAAGTACAAGCGGGTCCGCTTCAAGGGCATCATCTGCGAGCGCTGCGGCGTCGAGGTCACCCGTGCCGGTGTGCGCCGTGAGCGCATGGGCCACATCGAGCTCGCCGCTCCCGTCACCCACATCTGGTACTTCAAGGGCGTCCCGTCACGCCTGGGGTACCTGCTCGACCTGGCACCGAAGGACCTCGAGAAGGTCATCTACTTCGCGGCCTACATGATCACGAGCGTCGACGTGGACCAGCGTCACACCGACCTGCCCTCGCTCGAGGCCCAGATCGATGCGGAGAAGAAGGAGCTCGAGAACCGCCGCGACGCGGATGTCGAGACCCGGGCGCAGAAGCTCGAGAAGGACATCGCCGAGCTGGAGGCCGAGGGCGCCAAGTCCGACGCCAAGCGCAAGGTGCGTGACTCTGCCGAGCGCGAGATGAACCAGATCCGCAAGCGTGCCGACCAGCAGGTCGAGCGTCTGTCGCAGGTCTGGGACCGCTTCAAGAACCTCAAGGTCCAGGACCTCGAGGGCGACGAGGTCCTCTACCGCGAGATGCGTGACCGCTTCGGTCTGTACTTCGAGGGTGGCATGGGTGCCGCGGCGATCCAGAAGCGTCTGGAGACCTTCGACCTGCAGGCCGAGTCCGAGAAGCTGCGCGAGATCATCGCGACCGGCAAGGGCCAGAAGAAGACCCGTGCGCTCAAGCGCCTCAAGGTCGTCACTGCCTTCCTCACCACGGACAACAAGCCCGCGGGCATGGTCCTGGACGCTGTCCCGGTCATCCCGCCGGACCTGCGCCCGATGGTTCAGCTCGACGGTGGCCGCTTCGCCACCTCCGACCTGAACGACCTGTACCGCCGCGTCATCAACCGCAACAACCGTCTCAAGCGACTGCTCGACCTCGGTGCTCCCGAGATCATCGTCAACAACGAGAAGCGGATGCTGCAGGAGGCCGTCGACAACCTCTTCGACAACGGTCGTCGTGGTCGCGCGGTCACCGGACCGGGCAACCGCCCGCTGAAGTCCTTGTCCGACATGCTCAAGGGCAAGCAGGGTCGCTTCCGTCAGAACCTCCTCGGCAAGCGCGTCGACTACTCCGGCCGTTCGGTCATCGTCGTCGGCCCGCAGCTGAAGCTGCACCAGTGTGGTCTGCCCAAGGCCATGGCGCTCGAGCTCTTCAAGCCCTTCGTCATGAAGCGGCTCGTCGACCTCGACCACGCCCAGAACATCAAGTCGGCCAAGCGCATGGTCGAGCGGCACCGTTCCGTGGTCTGGGATGTCCTCGAAGAGGTCATCACCGAGCACCCGGTCCTGCTCAACCGCGCGCCCACGCTGCACCGACTGGGCATCCAGGCCTTCGAGCCGCAGCTCATCGAGGGCAAGGCCATCCAGATCCACCCGCTCGTGTGCACCGCCTTCAACGCGGACTTCGACGGTGACCAGATGGCCGTGCACCTCCCGCTGAGCGCGGAGGCCCAGGCCGAGGCCCGGATCCTGATGCTCTCGAGCAACAACATCCTCAAGCCGGCCGACGGTCGCCCCGTCACCATGCCGACCCAGGACATGATCATCGGGCTCTTCCACCTCACCTCCGAGGTGGCTCTGGAGACCGAGCACCGGCGTGCCTTCTCGTCGGTCGACGAGGCCCGCATGGCCTACGACGCCGGCGAGATCAAGATCGGCACGCCGATCAAGGTCCGCCTGCACGATGTCGTCCCCACGGGTGGCCAGCTGCCCGAGGGTGCCGAGACGGACGAGCAGGGTCGGGTCGCCAGCTGGACGGCCGACACCACCCTCGGTCGCGCGCTCTTCAACGAGACGCTGCCGGAGGACTACCCCTTCGTCAACGAGTCGGTCGACCGCAAGCGTCTGTCGACGATCGTCAACGACCTCGCCGAGCGGTACACCAAGGTGCAGGTCGCGGCGTCCCTGGATGCCCTCAAGGAGGCCGGCTTCCACTGGGCCTCCCGCTCCGGCACCACGGTTGCGCTGTCCGATGTCGTCACGCCTCCGCGCAAGCCGGAGATCCTCGCCATCTACGAGGAGAAGGCGACCAAGGTCCAGAAGCAGTACGAGCGCGGTCTGATCACTGACGACGAGCGTCGTCAGGAGCAGATCGAGATCTGGACCCAGGCCACCAACGAGGTCTCTGCAGAGATGCAGGAGAACTTCCCGAAGGACAACCCCATCTACCGGATGGTCAACTCGGGTGCTCGTGGTAACTGGTTCCAGCTGCGTCAGATCGCCGGTATGCGTGGCCTCATGGCCAACCCGAAGGGCGAGATCATCCCTCGCCCGATCCGCACGAACTTCCGTGAGGGTCTGTCCGTCGTCGAGTTCTTCATCTCGACGCACGGTGCGCGCAAGGGTCTGGCCGACACCGCTCTGCGGACCGCTGACTCGGGCTACCTGACCCGTCGTCTCGTCGACGTCTCCCAGGACGTCATCGTCCGCGAGGAGGACTGCGGGACCGAGCGTGGCCTGACCATGCCGATCGCGCAGCACGACGAGCTGACGGGGACCCGTCGTATCCACGACGAGGTCGAGTTCACCGTCTACGCCCGGTGCGTCGCGGCCGCGGTCGAGCACGAGGGTGCGGTCCTGGCCGAGCCCGGCTCCGACCTCGGTGACGTCGTCATCGACCGGCTGTACCAGGCCGGTGTCGACGAGGTGAAGATCCGGTCGGTGCTCACCTGTGAGTCCAAGGTCGGCACCTGCGCCAAGTGCTACGGGCGCAGCCTGGCCACCGGTCAGCTCGTCGACATCGGCGAGGCCGTCGGCATCGTCGCGGC
>JAKDKQ010000018.1 GCA_030453295.1 Janibacter sp. | reverse complement strand
CCTTAAGGTCGTGCGGTGACAGGGGCCAGGCCGGGCACGAGTGGGGTCAGGACCTCGACCAGACCCATCGCGCCGGACTCCGGGTCGTGGCGCACTGCCCGGATCCCCACGGACCGCGCGGCGGCGACATTGCTCGCGAGGTCGTCGACGAACCCGATGCGCTCGGCAGGGACATCGAGGTCGTCGAGGATGTGCTCGAAGAAGGCCGGGTCGGGCTTCATCGCGCCCAGCTCGCTCGAGTAGTAGGAGCCGTCGACGAGGTCGTCATAGCCGCGTACCTCGCGCATGTGCTGCACCCGGTGGTCCTGCTGGTTGGTCGCCAGCATGCAGGGCACGCCGAGCTCGCGCACGGCAGTCAGCACGGCGACAGCCTCGGGGTCGAGGTCGAACTGCTCCCAGATGTCGAGCAGGTCCTCGACGGTGATGGGTACGTGCCCGCCGCGCTCTCCCTCCACGTGGAGCAGCTCCTCGAGCACATCCCGCAGGGGCCGTTCCCCCCGCAGTGCGGGCAGCTCGGCCTCGAAGACCCGGCGAGCGAAGCCCGGACGGACCGCACCGTCGAGACGGGCACGCCAGTCGAATCGTCCGTGCTGCAGGACGCCGTCGCAGTCCCACAGCAGCACCTCGACCGGCGTGCTCATCGGCTCAAGCTCCTGTCTGCTCCGCGTCGGCGGCCTCGTCCTCGTCCTTGCGCGGCTTCGCGTCGATGCCGGCCTCCTTGCGCTGCTCCGGGGTGATCGGTGCGGGCGCGTCGGTCAGGGCGTCGTACCCGCCGCCGGACTTGGGGAAGGCGATGACATCGCGGATCGAGTCAGCACCCAGGAGCAACATGCAGATCCGGTCCCAGCCGAAGGCGATGCCGCCGTGCGGCGGGGCGCCGAACTTGAAGGCCTCGAGGAGGAAGCCGAACTTCTCCTGGGCGGACTGCTCGTCCAGGCCCATGACCGCGAAGACCCGCTCCTGCACGTCCTTGCGGTGGATACGGATCGACCCGCCGCCGATCTCGTTGCCATTGCAGACGAGGTCGTAGGCGTAGGCCAGCGCCGGCCCGGGGTCGGTGTCGAAGCTGTCGATGAACTCCGGCTTGGGGCTGGTGAAGGCGTGGTGGACCGCGGTCCACGCACCGCCCCCGACGGCGACGTCGCCCGCGGCGACGGCATCACCGGTCGGTTCGAAGAGCGGGGCATCGACGACCCAGAGGAAGGACCAGGCGCTCTCGTCGATGAGCTCGCACTTCTTGGCGATCTCCTGACGGGCTGCGCCGAGCAGGGCACGGGCGGCCTTGGGCTTGTCGGCGGCGAAGAAGATGCAGTCACCCGGCTGGGCACCGACGTGCGCGGCCAGGCCGGCCTTCTCCTCGTCGGAGATGTTCTTGGCGACGGGGCCGCCGAGCTCGCCGTCCTCGCCGACGGTGACATAGGCCAGGCCCTTGGCACCGCGCTGCTTGGCCCACTCCTGCCAGGCGTCGAACTGGCGACGCGGCTGACTGGCACCACCGGGCATGACGACGGCACCGACGTAGTCGTTCTTGAAGACGCGGAAGGGGGTGTCGGCGAAGTACTGCGTGCAGTCGACGAGCTCGACGCCGAAGCGCAGGTCCGGCTTGTCGGAGCCGAAGCGCTCCATCGCCTCCGCGTAGGTCATCCGCGGGAAGGGAGCGTCCAGCTCGACACCGATGGTGCCCCAGACGGCCTTGGCGATCGCTTCGCCGAGCTCGATGACGTCGTCCTGCTCGACGAAGGACATCTCGATGTCGAGCTGGGTGAACTCCGGCTGGCGGTCGGCGCGGAAGTCCTCGTCGCGGTAGCAACGCGCGATCTGGTAGTAGCGCTCCATGCCCGCGACCATGAGCAGCTGCTTGAAGAGCTGCGGGCTCTGCGGCAGGGCGTACCACTCACCCGGCGCCAGTCGCGCGGGCACGAGGAAGTCGCGCGCTCCCTCGGGCGTGGAGCGCGTCAGGGTCGGGGTCTCGATCTCGACGAAGTCGCGGTCAGCGAGCACGGAGCGGGCGGCGGCGTTGACCTTGCTGCGCAGCCGCAGGCCGGCACCGGCGCTGGTGGCGCCCGGGCGACGCAGGTCGAGGTAGCGGTGCTTCAGGCGCGCCTCCTCGCCGACGCTGACGCGCTCGTCGATCTGGAAGGGCAGCGGGTCGGCCGTGCTCAGCACCTCGATGGTGGTGGCGACGACGTCGATCTCGCCGGTCGGCAGGTCGGGGTTGATGTCCTTGGGGTCACGGGCCGTGACCTCACCGACGACCTTGACGACGTACTCGTTGCGCAGGTCGTGCGCCGCACCGGTCAGGACCTCGTCACGCGCGACGACCTGGGCCACCCCGGAGGCATCGCGCAGGTCGAGGAAGGCCACGCCACCGTGATCACGTCGGCGTCCCACCCAGCCGGTGAGGGTGACGGTCTGGCCGGAGTGCTCGGCACGCAGGGTGCCGGCTTCGTGGGTGCGGAGCACGGGGTGATCTTCCTTGTCCTTCGACAGCGCCCGGCGGGTCGCGCGGGCGCCCCCATCCTACGAAGACCCGGCGGTCTCCCGCGAACGGGTTGTGGCGCGAGCGCGGACCGCTCCCGTCTCACGGCAGGCTCGGGCCCGGCGTCAGGCCGTGGACCGACGACCCGGGTGCGCCGGCCACGGGCTGTCGGCCGGACGAAGGGAGGACCACGCACCCTCGCGGGCCGACTTGGCCGCCAGTGCGGCGATGATCAGGGTCGAGTTGTGCAGGTCACCCGACAGGACGGCCGCGGTGATCTCGTCGAGGGGCACCGTGCGGTGGACGATGAGCGCCTCCTCGCCGTCACGCTCGTGCCGCTCGGACTCCGCGACCGGGTGCAGCCCTCGGGCCAGGTAGACCCGGATGGCCTCGTCCAGGCCGCCCGGCGAGGTGAAGTAGTCGACGAGCACGGCCCAGTCGTCCGCGGTGACGTCGGCCTCCTCCAGGAGCTCGCGCTGTGCAGCCACGAGCGGGTCCTCGCCCGCGATGTCGAGCAGACCGGCGGGGATCTCCCACTCGTGGGCGGCGACGGGGTGCCGGTACTGGCGGATGAGCAACGCGTCGCCGTCCTCGTCGAGGGCGAGCACGGCCACGGCACCGGGGTGGTCGACGACCTCACGGACCAGGGTCTGGCCCACGAGCTCGAAGGTGTCGCGCCGCACGTCCCAGACCGCGCCGTCGAAGACGACATCGCTCGAGATCACAGAGGGGGTCACGAGCTCGTCGCGCAGCGGATCGGGTGCGGACGTCATCCTGCGATCCTACGGGTGGACACGCCGAGGGCCCGCGGTGGTCCTGCCGGACGAGACGCAGCAGGCGCCCTATGGTCGGGGCATGGCTGGATCAGGGGAATCCGGGATGTCAGCAGCACACCACGCTGCACCAGGTCGCCGCGTCGTGCTCCTCGGGGGTGTCGTCGCCCTGGGCGTGGCCGCGGGAGCGACCTGGTTGGTGGGCGCGACCGGGGACAGCGGCTCCCACGGCGTGCGGGTCTCCCCACCGACAGGGCCCGTCATCGCTGCAGGTGACCCGGCCGCGAGCGCGCTCGCGGCCTCTCAGGCACTCTTCGTCTCGTCCCATGCCGTCGTGGTCGTGGCCCCGGGCACCACGGGCGATGACCTCGAGGCAGCGACCCTCCTCGCCACGCAAGCGGGTGTGCCGTGTCTCCTCGACGGCGAGGGGCTGGGCGCCGAGCTCGACCGTCTCGGCTGCGAGCGACTGGTCCGGCTGGGCCCCGACGGTGAGGGGCGCTGGAGCGAGGCGGTGTCGAGCCGGGACGAGGTCGACACGCTGCCTGCGCTCACGGTCACGGCACACCCGGTGGTCGTGGTCACCCCCGACCCGGTCGCGCACGCTGCGGCGATCGCCACGGTCCGCTCGGCGCTCGGCGCGGGCGACGCGGTCCGGGTGCTGCGATCCGACGACCCTCGCGCCGACCCCGTCGTCGCAGCCGTCCGCGCCGACCCGCCGCTGCCCCTCGTGGTGGTCGGCGACGCCCCCGGACTGGCGACCACGGCCCTGGCTGCCGCCGCCCGGATGGCCACGACGGCTCCCGAGCTCCCCGGCGGAGGTGTCCTGCCCTTCCCCGGCCGGCGGATGATCGCCCTCTACGGGCACCCCGGAGTCCCCGGCCTGGGTCTCCTCGGCGAGCAGGACGTCGACGCCGCCGTCGAGCGCGCCCAGGACCTCGCCCAGGAGTACCAGGACCTGGTCCGGGAGCGCGTGGTTCCCGCCTTCGAGATCATCGCGACGATCGCTGACTCCGCAGCCGGTGTCGATGGCGACTACTCCAGCGAGGCCGACCCCGAGATGCTGCGGCCATGGGTCGACGCAGCGCGCGAGGCCGGCGTCTACGTCGTCCTCGACCTCCAGCCCGGACGAGCCGACTTCCTCTCCCAGGCCAAGCGCTACACGAGCCTGCTCACCGAGCCGCACGTCGGTCTCGCGCTCGACCCCGAGTGGCGCATCGGTCCCGACGAGAGGCCGCTGCAAAGGATCGGTCATGTCGAGGCGGACGAGGTCAACGAGGTCGCGACCTGGCTCGCGAAGCTCACCCGCGACCACGACCTACCGCAGAAGGTCTTCACCCTCCACCAGTTCCAGCTGCAGATGCTGCGCGACCGGGACCGGATCCGCACCGACCTGCCGGAGCTGGCCGTCGTCGTCCACGTCGACGGGCACGGCACCCCCGAGCTGAAGCAGGAGACCTGGGCGGCGATCCAGGCGGACCTGCCCGAGGAGGTGCACCTCGGCTGGAAGAACTTCATCGACGAGGACACGCCGACCTTCACACCGGAGGAGACCGTGCGGGATGTCTCCCCCGTGCCGTGGTTCGTGTCCTACCAGTGAGCCTGCGCGACCCCCTGCCGGGGGTCGCGTCGGCGGTCAGGGGGTCGCGTCCGCCGCGACCTCGATCGTCTCGGTCCCCGTGGGCTCGACCTCGACCAGGCGCGAGTCGATCTGGGCCTGCACCGCCGCACCGATGAGCCCGGCGAAGAGCGGGTGCGCCTTGTCCGGGCGGGACTTGAACTCGGGGTGTGCCTGCGTGGATACGTAGTACGGGTGCACCTCGCGGGGCAGCTCCACGAACTCGACGAGACCGAGCTGAGGGTGGGTGCCGCTCACGACGAGCCCGGCCTGCTCCAGCTGATCCCGGTAGGTGTTGTTGACCTCGTAGCGGTGACGGTGACGCTCGGTGACCTTGGTGCTGCCGTATGCCTCGGCGGTGACGGAGCCTTCGCGCAGGTCCGCCGGGTAGGACCCCAGACGCATCGTGCCGCCGAGGTCGCCGGCGCCGTCGACGAAGGACTTCTGCTCCTCCATGGTCGCGATGACCGGGGCCGACGACGCGGGGTCGAACTCCGTGGAGCTCGCCCCCTCGATGCCGGCGACATTGCGGGCGTACTCGATGACCATGCACTGCAGGCCCAGACAGATGCCCAGGGTCGGCACCTGTCGCTCTCGAGCCCAGCGCAGGGCGCCGAGCTTGCCCTCGATGCCGCGGACCCCGAAGCCTCCGGGGACGAGCACGGCGTCGACCCCACCGAGCGCCTTGGTCGCGCCTGCCTCGGTCTCGCAGTCGTCGGACGGGACCCACCGGATGCGGACCTTGGCATCGTTGTGGAAACCACCGGCGCGCAGGGCCTCGGTGACCGACAGATAAGCGTCGGGCAGGTCGACGTACTTGCCGACGAGGGCGACCTCGACCTCGTGCCGCGGCTGGTGGACCCGCCGCAGCAGGGTGTCCCAGCTGCCCCAGTCGACATCGGTGAAGTTCAGACCCAGACGGCGGATGACAAAGGTGTCGAGGTGCTCGCGGTGCAGCACCTTGGGGATGTCGTAGATGCTCGGGGCGTCGACACAGGCGGCGACGCCGTCCTGCTCGACATCGCAGGACATCGAGATCTTGCGCTTGATGTCGTCGCTGATCTCACGGTCCGCGCGCAGCACGAGGGCATCGGGCTGGATACCCACCTGGCGCAGTGCGGCGACCGAGTGCTGGGTCGGCTTGGTCTTCATCTCGCCACTCGGCGCGATGTAGGGCACGAGCGAGACGTGGAGGAAGAAGCAGTTGTCACGACCGAGCTCGTGGCGCACCTGGCGCGCAGCCTCGAGGAAGGGCAGCGACTCGATGTCACCGACGGTGCCGCCGATCTCGGTGATGATGATGTCCGGCGCGGCCGCGTCCTGGATCCCGGGACTGCCGGCGGCAGGCGCCCGCATCCGCGAGGTGATCTCGTTGGTGATGTGCGGGATGACCTGGACGGTGTCGCCGAGGTACTCGCCCTTGCGCTCGCGAGCGATGACCCGGCTGTAGACCTGACCGGTCGTCACATTGGCGGAGCCGTCGTGGTTGGTGTCGAGGAAGCGCTCGTAGTGACCGATGTCGAGGTCGGTCTCCGCTCCGTCTTCCGTGACGAAGACCTCACCGTGCTGGAAGGGGTTCATCGTCCCCGGGTCCACGTTGAGGTAGGGATCCAGCTTCTGCATCGTGACCGAGAGGCCACGCGCTCGAAGCAGGTGCCCGAGGCTCGAAGCCGTCAGTCCCTTGCCGAGTGAGGAGACAACTCCTCCGGTCACGAAGATGTGTTTCGTCAGTGCCACCACGGGGTTCCAATCTACGTCACGTTTGCACGGCTGAGTACCGCAGGGTCCATCGGATGGCGGTCTCGTCGAGCCCATCCCAGCCCCGAGACCGCTCCCGGGCCCGCTCGGCGGCCTCTGCCGCCCGGCCTGGGTGCTCGAGCGTCGCCGTCACGGCGCGGGCGATCGGCCCTGCTGCCTCCACCTGGGGACCGTCGATCAGCAGACCCACGCCGTCCATCAGGTCGGGCAGTCCTCCGACGCGCCGGGCGACCACCGGTGTGCCGGCCGCCATCGCCTCCTGGACCACGAGCGCCCTGGCCTCCCACTCGCTGGGGACGACGAGGACGTCAGCCGAAAGGAGCCACGGCCGCACATCGCGGCTCTCCCCGACGAGGTGCAGCGCTCCCCCCTTCGCCAGGTCGTCCTGCCCCGGCCCCACGAGGACCCACTGACCGGGGGACTGCTCGGCGGCCGCGGCGAGGACCTCGATGCCCTTCTGCGGCGCGACCCGGGCGATCGTGAGCACGACGGGTTGGGCAGGGTCCAGGCCGTGCGCGGTCAGCACGTCGGTCCGCTCCGCACGTCGCCACGCGACGCGGTCCGTGGCGAGCAGATCGGGTACCCGGGGCGAGGGTACCGGCGCCAGCTCGGCCCGACGCGCCCCGAGGGCCCGGGCATCGTCGACGAGGTCGCTGCTGGCTCCGGTGACAAGGTCCGCGCGGCGGATGACCGCGCGGGCGGCCACCTCCCCGGCGAGGCGTCGCGGAGAGGCCCCTCGGCCACGGATCGGGTTGTGCAGGCTGACGACGAAGGGGGTCTCCCCCACCACCGTGGCGGCGACCAGGCCGGCCCGGAAGCCATGCGCATGGACGACATCGGCACCCCGCGCCAGCTCCTTCACGCCCCCGACGGTGAGCGGAGCCTCGCCCGGCAGGTCAAAGCGCGCCCGCGTGTCGGGGTCAGTCGCCACCTGCACCTCGTGGCCCGCGCGTGACAGCGCGGCAGCGAGGTCGGCCACATGCGTGCCGATACCGCCAGCCGCACTGGCCAGGCAGAGCAGGATCCTCATGGCCTCATCCTCTCGCTCCCCCGGAGCGTCGTCGTCCGGGGACCCGGCCGCGCAGCGCGGGGTCGAGGCGCAGTCCGACGAGCAGCACGAGCGCGGCCAGCCCGAGCGCGACGAGGGCACCGACCGCCGTCGCAGGCACTGCCGACTCCGGCCAGTGACCACGTCCGAGGGCGTGGACCGCGAGCCCCAGAGCCACCCCGGCGGCAGCGAGGATCCCGACGCCCGGCACTCCGGCCAGGGCTCCGCGTCCCCAGTCGGCCCGGACCCGCATGAGCAGACCGAGCGCGCCGATCGTCATGCCGACGGTCGACGCGAGACCGAGGGTGACGAGCGTGCGGCGCGCCCCCGCCTCGTCGCCGAGCGCGAGGAGCGGGATCGCGGCCGCCACCAACCATCCGATCGCCATGTGTGCCCCGGCCAGCAGTGGACGTCCGCGGGCGTAGAGCGCTCGCAGAGCGACGGCGGTCACGCCGAAGGCGACCAGACCGGGGGCCATCGCGATGAGGGCGACCGGCATGGCCTCAAGCGCACGGGCGCCCTCGTCGCCCCGGTCGATCTCGGCGAAGACCGCACCGATGGGTCCAGCCGCGGCCACGAGGCCCGTGACGGCCGCGGCGCAGAGGACGACGACGGCCCGCAGGGAGGCGGCCAGGGTCGATGCCGCTGCGCTGCGCTCGTGGTCGTCACCGGTGGCGCTGGCGGCGAGGACGGGGAAGACCGCCGTGGCCACCGGCACGGCGAGCACGGCATAGGGCAGGAGGTAGAGGGCCTGGACGTAGTTCTGCACGACGAGGGCGCCGTCGCCGCCTGAGCGGTTGGCCACGGCGAGCGTGACGAGCACCGTCACCTGCTGCGCGAGGAGCGCCAGGACGCCGGCGCCGGCCAGCGACCGGGCTCGGGCCCCGATGTCCGGTGACAGGCGCCAGCGAGGACGCAGGCGGATACCCGCCGCCGCGGCCACGAGGAGGAGCGGCACCGACATGGCGATGACGCCCAGGGTCGTGCCGCCGCCGAGGAGCAGCCACTCGCGGGTGCCGACCTGCTCGGGCGCCGTGCCGGCGGGCACGGTGAGCGCCCAGACGATGTACGTGGCGATGACGACGAGGCTGGACAGCAGGGGCGCGAGCGCGGCGGCGACGAAGCGGCGGTGCGCCTGTAGCACCCCGGAGACGACGATGCCGACCCCGTAGAGGACCACCTGTGGGCTGAAGAGGATGAGGAGGCGGGTGCCGAGGTCCACGGCGCCGTCGACATGGGCTTCGAGGTCACCGAGCAGTGCCCGGCTGATGAGCGGGGCCGCGAGCGCGACGAGGCAGGCCAGGGGCACGAGCACGGCCAGGGCTCGGGTGAGGAGCGCTGAGGCGACCTCGTCGGGGCCCTCCGCGGCACGAGTGGCAATCCGGCTCGCCACGAGCGGGACGACGACCGCGGCGAGGATCCCCCCGGCAGCGATCTCGTACACGATGTTGGGCACGGTGTTGACGCTCTGGTAGACCGTGCCGACGCCCTGGGCACCGACGGCCCACGCAAAGACGATCCAGCGCAAGAAGCCGATGATGCGCGCCGCCACGGTGATCGCGGCGACGGTCCCTGCGTCGCGGGCGACGCGACTCACCGTGGTCGACCCCAGGCATCGATCTCACGCAGCACGGGAGTGGACTCGATGACGCGGGTGAAGCTCACGCGCTCCGAGACGAGGGTCAGTCCGGTGACGACCCCGGCCGCGACGAGACGACCGCGCGGGCCCGTACCGCGCACCAGGGCCAGGCCCAGGAGAGCCCCGAGGGCGTTGGCTCCGCAGTCGCCGAGCATCGACTCCCCCGCCAGGTCCTCCGGCAGGACACCGGCGGCACCGACGAGGGCCGCGGCGACCGATCGGGAGCCGGTCGGTACGAGCAGCACCGCCCCCACCGCGGTGGTCACCTTGAGCGCCCGTCCGGGTCGCAGGTCCAGGAGGTTGATGAGATTGGCGCTCCCGGCGATGAGCACGGAGTCCACCGCAGCCTGCCGAAGGGGGCTTCCCTCCCCCGTCGTCATCGATGCCGACTCCATGAGCGCGGCGACCATCGCCACCGCGCCGAGCCCGCCGACCTTGAGCGCGCCGGTCGTGATGCGGCCCGACCGCAGCGCACCCAGGTGCCCACGCAGTCCCTTGGTCGTCGAGTCCCCGGCGAGGTCGTCGACGCCGCCGAGGAGGCCCGGCGCGAGGGTCACGAGGACCGCGGTGCGGCGAGGTGCTGGCCCGGCGAGCACTCCTGCGAGGGCGGCGCCGACGACGACGGGACCTTCGAGGAGCGTGACCGGGCGACGGGCGTGGTTGGTGCGGGCCCACGGACGACTCAGTCCGTCCGGCAGCGCCCGGACGAGGGCGGTGAGTCCCCGCGCCGTGGCCAGCGTGGTCGTGAGTGCCCTGGCCACGTCGCTCACGTCAGGACGGGGACCGGGCCGTCAGCGCTCTGACCCAGGCCGTAGTGGCCGGCATCGCCGTCGAGCTGCTCGACGAGCGCGAGCACGATGGCGGCTCGGCCCATCGGGATCGAGGGGACGTCGACGGTCGAGACACCCTCGGCGAGGCTTCCGCGGGTCCGGGCCATCGTGAGCGGGGAGGCATCCCCCGTCCCGGCCTCGGCCTCTGCCGCCGCGAGCACCGTGGCCTCGGCGTGGGTCTGCAGGAGGTGCGTCAGGGCCACCCAGACGCCGGCGGTGCGCTCAGCCTCCCGGTCGATGCTGTCGCTCGGGCCGGACGACTCGGAGGGCACCGGTCCCCCGACCACGACCAACAGGTCCGCGGTGGCCGGCGCCTCCTGCGGCCCCTCGATCAGCCCGGCCTCCCGCAGGTCGGCCCAGGCCCGGGTGCGCTGCGACGCGGACACGGTGGTGCCATCCTCCGGGGCGCTCCTGCCGGTGAGGATGATCGCGAGGGCCTGGTCCACGCGCTGAGCTCCGTCGGGCACGGCCGGGTCCACCCCGAGCTCTCGCAGCGCCGACTCGCCGGCCCCGCTGCGGGTGCTGGTGGCCGCATCACCGGTAAGGGACCACTCCTCGGTCACCTCGACGGTGTCGCCGAGGGTGGCGCCCGCCTGCTCGAGCGTGTCGCCGATCGACGCCACGTCGTCGTCGACGGCCTGGGGCAGGGCCACCACCGTGACCCGGCGGTCGGTGAGTCGGCCGTCGACGACAGCAGCCAAGGTCTCCTCGTCGTAGGCGTCCCGACCCTCGATCTGCTGGCGCTGGTCATTGCTCTCAGCGCGCAGGGCCTCCTTTTCCTGCCGGAGCTTGTTGACCTCGCCGGACAGGGTGGTGCCGATGTTGTCGTTGAGCGGTCCCGCACCGAGCACGATCCCGATCGACAGGGCGATGAGCACCGCTGCGAGGGAGACGAGGTGGTACCTGAAGTCGATCACGTGACGAGTCCTTCGACGAGCGCCCAGAGGTCATCCCAGCGGGCGCCGAGCAGTTGGAGGGTGGCTTGTCCGGTCGGTGTCGACCAGAGAGCGACAAAGAGGGAGAGCAGGCAGACGATGGCCAGGCCGACGAGCGACCACGACGATATCCGGGTGCGGTAGAGACGGCTGACGCCCTTGGCGTCGATGAGCTTGCTGCCGACCCGCAGTCGGGTGAGGAAGGTGCTCGACATCCCCGCCCGTCCCTTGTCCAGGAACTCGACGAGCGTGGCGTGGGTGCCGACCGCCACGATGAGCGTGGCCCCCTTGTCGTCGGCGAGGAGCATCGCGATGTCCTCGCTGGTGCCCATCGCCGGGAAGACCACCGGGGTGCCCCCCAGTGCTTCGACCCGGGCGACCCCGGGCGCCCGACCGTCGCGGTAGGCGTGCACGACGACCTCTGCCCCACTGGTCAGCACGGCATCGGACACCGAGTCCATGTCGCCCACGATGATGTCCGGCCGGTGCCCGGCCTCGACGAGTGCGTCTGCACCCCCGTCGACACCGATGAGGATCGGCTTGTACTCGCGGATGTAATGGCGAAGGGCGGCCAGGTCCTCCTTGTAGTGGTACCCCCGCACCACGATGAGGACGTGACGGTCGAGCATGTCCGTCGCGATCTCGGGCACGCCGACACCGTCGAAGAGCAGGTCGCGCTCTTGGTTGATGTACTCCATGGTGTTGGCGGCGAAGGCCTCGAGCTGCTGGCTCAGACCGGCCCGCGCGGACTCCATCGTCTCGTTCAGCGCGTCGGGCTCCCACCTCTGGCCGACGAAGGACTCACCGTTGGCGAGGTGCAGCACGTCCCCGTCGATGCTCGCCCGGACACCTTCCTTGAGCCGATCCATGAGCGTGTCGTCGTCCACATCGATGAGCGGGATGTCGGCATCCAAGAGGATCTGTGGACCGACATTGGGGTACCTGCCGCTGATGGAGCGGCCGGCGTTGACCACGGCCGCAGGGCGGCGCGCGACGAGCGCCTCACCGCTCACGCGGTCGATGTCGGTGTGGTCGATGACCGCGATGTCACCCTGCCGCAGACGCTTGGTCAGGTCCTTGGTCCGTCGGTCGACCCTCACGGGGCCGCTGAGACCGGGCAGAGCCGGCTCACGGGACGTGTCGCGGGTCAGTCGAATGGGCATCCGGTGCATCGTCCCATGAAGCCGGGGTCAATCAACGACGACACTGCTGGAGCAGCTCCTGCGCGTGCCGCAGACCGACGCTGGTGTCGTCCCCTCCCATCATCCGGGAGAGCTCAGCGAGACGCTCGTCACCATCGACCTGGCGGACCCCGCTGGAGGTGACCTGGTCCCCGTGGGTCTTGTGCACCACGAGGTGTCGGTCTGCATGTGCGGCCACCTGCGCCAGGTGCGTCACGACGATGACCTGACTGGTGCGGGCCAGCGCGGCCAGACGTGCCCCCACGTCGAGTGCCGCCCTACCCCCGACGCCGGCATCGACCTCGTCGAAGACGAAGGTGGGGACCTGGCTGCCCGTCGTGCCCGCCGTGGCGACCTCGATGGCCAGCATGATCCGGCTGAGCTCACCGCCCGAGGCCGCCTTGGCGACCGATCGCGGCGGAGTACCTCGGTTGGCAGCGACCCGCACCTCGACGGCGTCGGCCCCGTCCGCGGTGACTCGCAGCGTCTCTCCGGCTCCGGCCGTCACCTCGACGGCGCCCTCGTCGGAGCGCGGCTCCACGACGATCTCGACCCGGGCCTTGGGCATGCCCAGGTGGGCGAGCTCTTCCTCGACAGCGCTGGACAGGCGGGTCGCGGCCGCCATGCGGGCCTGCGTCAATGACCCTGCCGCAGCCACCAGGCTCTCTGCCGACTCGCTCACCGCGAGGGTCAGCTCCTCGATCCGATCGTCTGCCCCCTGCAGCCCGAGGAGCCGTTGACGGGCCTCGTCGCGGTGCCTCAGCACGGCGTCGACGTCCTCGCCGTACCGACGGGTGAGGTCTCGGACGGCGGCGATCCTGGACTGCGTCGCCGCCAGTCGCGCCGGGTCCACCTCGATGTCGGCCGCATAGGCGGACAGGTCGGCCGCCAGCTCCGAGGCGAGGACGCCGACCTCTGCCAGACGTCGCTGCAGGTCACCCAGCCGGGGGTCATGCTCGACCAGGCGGGCCATCTCCTCGCCCGCCCGGGCGATGCGGCCGACGACATCGTCGCCGGCGAAGCTGTCCTGGTCGGAGAGCAATCGGTGCGCTGTGTCGGCGCCGGTCCGCAATTCCTCGGCGTGCCCGAGCCGGTCGGCCTCACCGGCCAGCTCGGCGTCCTCGCCGGACACCGGGTCGACCGCGTCGATCTGCTCGAGCTGGTGGGTGAGCAGCTCGATCTCCTGCAGACGCGTGCGTTCGCCCTCGACGAGCTGGGTCAGCTCCCCCTTCGCCTGCTGCCACTCGCGGAAGGCGGCGGTGACCTCGACGACGGCCGCACCCACCTCGTCGCCACCGAAGGCGTCGAGCAGCGCGCGGTGCTGAGCGGGGCGCTTCAAGCGCCACTGGTCAGCCTGGCCATGGACGGCGACGAGCCCCTCGCCGAGCTCGGTGAGGACCCCGATCGGTGCTCGACGACCGCCCACGTGGGCGCGGCTGCGTCCCGCGGCGGAGACCGTGCGGCTGAGGAGCAGCTCCGGCTCGTCGGCGACACCTCCGGCGTCGGCGGCCGTCCGCCGGGCGATGTGGTCCTCGGCGAGCTCCAGCTCGGCCTCGACGAAGGCTTCCTCGCTACCGGTGCGCACCAGTGCCGCCTCGGCTCGCCCACCGAGGACGAGCCCGAGACCGGTGACGACCATCGTCTTGCCGGCCCCCGTCTCACCCGTGACGACGGTCAGCCCCGGGTGCAGGGAGAGGGTCGCGTCCTCGATGACGCCGAGGTCGCGGATGTGCAGCTCGCGCAGCATGTCAGCTCCCGGCCCGGCTGCGGCCACGCCAGCCGTGGACGGACAGGTCGAACTTGGCGACCAGACGGTCGGTGAAGGGCGAGCGGCTCAGCCGGGCGAGCCGGACCGGCTGCGCAGAGCGGCTGACCTCGATACGGGCCCCGGGAGGCAGGTCGACCGCTCTGCGCCCGTCGCACCAGAGGACACCGTGGCCCTCCGTGCCGGGCACGAGGTCGACAGCCAGATCGGACGTCGGAGCGACGACGAGCGGCCGGGCAAAGAGCGCGTGTGCGCTGATCGGGACGACCAGCATGGCCTCGACCCCGGGCCACACGACCGGTCCGCCGGCGGAGAAGGCGTATGCGGTCGACCCGGTCGGAGTGGCCATGACGACACCATCGCAACCCCACGTGGACAGGGGGCGACCATCGATCTCGACAGTCAGCACCAGCATCCGCTCGCGCGAAGCCTTCTCGACGGTGACCTCGTTGAGCGCCCAGCTGCGGGAGATCTCGCGCCCTTGGTGCGTGGCGACGACATCGAGTGCCATCCGCTCCTCGACGTCATAGGCCCGCCCGACGATGTGGTCGACGGTCGCGTCGACGTCCTCGCGCTCGGCCTCGGCGAGGAACCCGACATGCCCGAGGTTGACGCCCAGGACCGGGACATTGGCGCTCCGCGCCATCTCGGCGCCGCGCAGGATCGTGCCGTCGCCACCGAGGACGACGACGAGCTCGACGTCACGGGCAGGGTCCTCGCCGTCGTGGACGGCGACCGCCGGGTGACGGGCCAGGATGGTGTCAGCGAGCTCGCCCGCGGGCAGACGGACCTCGATGCCGGCCTCGGCCAGTCGGTCAGCGACGCCCAGAGCGACCTCGAGCGCCTCGGCTCGGCCCGGGTGCGCGAGCAGCAGCACCCGTCGCGGGGTCGAAGTCATCGCTCCTCCTCCTGCGTCAGCTCGTGCGCGATCACTTGTAGAGCCTGCCACGTCAGCCCCTCCGCGGTGCGCCGGGTCAGGTGCACGAGGTACTCGTGGTTGCCCTCGCCCCCGCGCAGGGGGCTGCGGGTCACACCCTGCACGCCGAAGCCGACCTCAGCGGCTGCGGCGAGGACGCCCTCGATCGCCTCGCGGCGTGCGGCAGGGTCGGTCACCACACCACGACGACCGAGTCGGTGCCGACCGACCTCGAACTGCGGCTTGATGAGCAGCACCGCGTCTCCCTGCGTCGTGAGCAGCCCGTGGATCTCGGCCAGCACGAGACGAAGGGAGATGAAGCTCAGGTCTCCCACCGCGAGATCGACCGCACCGGCGATGTCGTCGGGCGTCAGCCCGCGGATCGTCGTCCCGCTGCGGTCGACCACTCGTGGGTCCGCAGCAATCTCGGGAGCGAGCTGATCGTGACCGACATCGAGTGCGATGACCTGCGCCGCGTCGCGCTCGAGGAGCACCTGGGTGAAGCCGCCCGTGCACGCGCCGATGTCGATGCATCGACGGCCCGCGACGGGAATGTCGAAGTCAGTCAGTGCGCCGATGAGCTTGCCGGCCGCGCGCCCGACCCAGTGATCCCGGTCGGATCGCACCTCGAGCTCGTCGGCGGGCCGCACCCGCAGCGAGATCTTGGTGGCCACGACACCGCAGACGGCGACCTCTCCGGCCTCGACGAGCTCTCGTGCGCGTGTCCGGCTCCGCGCGAGCCCGCGCTGGACGAGGGCGACATCCAGTCGCGTCGTCTCGGGCACCGCGTCAGGACCCGAGGTCGGACAAGCGCGCAGTGAGCGTGGCGTGCACCGCGTCCCCGGCGGCCAGCACCGCATCGAGGTCGGCCTCGTCTACACCCGCCAGGTCATCCAACACGGCGTCGACGACGAGATCGCCGGTCTGCGGGGTGGTGTCGTCTTCGCCCCGGGGCGCAGGAGGTGCGGTGACAGCGGCCTCGGGCGCACCTGGCACGGCCGCCGGACTCGGTGGCGGTCCGGGCCTCGGTGCGGACGGGAGCGGCACCTCAGGCATCGGGCAGCACGCTCAGGGTCTGCGCCGGTGCCTTCGTGGCGTTCTTCTTCGCTGCCTTCTTGGCCGTC
>JAKDKQ010000206.1 GCA_030453295.1 Janibacter sp. | reverse complement strand
CGCCTCCCACGGCGTCGGGATCGTCCCCGCGGGGACGGCCTGCTCGCTCATGTCGGGGATGAAGGTCTGCGGCAGGACCTGGAACCACTGGCCGTCCGCCTGCCGCACCTCGACCCATGCGTGGATGTCACGTCCCCGGATCACACCGTCGTCCGTGGCCGTCGCGCCGACCACGACGCGGGTGGGGATGCCCAACCGGTTGCCGATCAGCGCCAGCGTCGAGGAGTACTGCTCGTCGTCGCCGGCGAGAGGGTCCGAGTTGAGGAAGTCATCGAGGCGCCCGAGACCGTGGCCCGCAGGGAAGACCTGTCCCGATCGGGCGAGCTGCGCCCGCTCGCCCTCGTCGATCGGTGTGTCGCTCGTCGACGAGGTGCCGTCGGTGTAGGTCCCCTCCTCGCGCATCGTCGTCGCGATGTTGCGGAACTGTCCCCACCGGTCGGTCGCGTCCCCCTTCCACGCCTGGATCCGTCCGTCGACGAAGGAGGAGTCTCCGCTGATCGGCATGCTGCCCGCCGCGACGGGCAGTCGCTCCGGCAGCGCCCCGGCCCCGGGGGGCGGCAGCTCGGTGCGCACCTCGTAGACGTCGCCGGGCCCGATCTTCGGCGGCGCGAGGACCGTGTTGGTACTGAGGTTGAGCCACGCCTCGCCCTCGAGGCGCTCCTGCGAGGACCCGAGGAACTCGATGCCCTCGACCCGGCCGGTCGTGAGGACCCAGGGGCCGGTGTAGCCCTCGTCGGGGACGGTGACGCGCACCTGGGTCGTGGTCCCGCTGGCGAGCACACCGACGCGGCGACCGAACTGCTGGAAGGCCCGGCCGGCGTCGGCCCGCGTGTCGCCGCGTCCGGCGATGCCCCAGGTCGACCCGTCCCACGTGTCGAGGGTCGCCAGACGCATCGGCGTCGTCGCGGGCACCCCGTCCACCTGCAGGATCTGTCGGTCGTAGAGGCCGGTCGCGCTGGACGCGGTGAACTCGCGATACTGGGAGAGCGGGGATGCGAGCACGGTGGCATCGTGGCCCGGCACGATGCCGGTGCGCACGACCCGACGCTCGTCGCTCGAGCCGAGACCCGGCAGGTGCGATCCGACCAACGAGCCGATGAGCGCGGCGACGCCGAGGAGCACGACGCCGGAGACGATGCGGGAGATGGCTGGTCTGCGCGCCCCTGGGCGGGCGATGCCGATGTCGGGGTCGAGGTGGTCGCGCATCGACAGCCACAGCACGAGCAGCAGACCGAGGGCCAGCCCCTGCACCCACTGGGCCGCCGGCTGCACCGTCCCGAGAGCGATCGTCACCACGAGCAGGACGAAGGGGGGAAGCACCAGCCGCAGCCGGGATCGGGTCACCCGGGCGGTGGAGTAGGTGACGGCGGTCCCGAGGAGGGCGAGGAAGAAGGCCACGGCGAGGTGCTGGCCGCGAGCGTCCACCGGAGGCACCAGGGTCAGCAGATCCATCCAGCCGCGGGTCGGTCCAGCGGCGAGGTCCTTGAAGGTCGCTCCCGTGGGGAGGAAGCCCCACTTCACGTCGTCCCGGACCGCCAACGGGCCACCAAGGAGGAAGTACATGACCGCACCGAGTGCGGTGATCGCGATGAGTGGCCACCGGTAGGTGCCCTGCACGTGGCCGACGACGAGCCCGAGGAGCACCCCGGCCGCGGCCGCCTGCCACCACTCCCAGCCGAAGAGGACGGTGCGCAGGCCGACGAGCGCGCAGGCGACGACAGCGATGGTGAAGACGGTGTCGACCCAGTGCTCTCGCCCCGGTCGCATGCGTCCGAGCGTCGCCCGGATCTTTTGCTTGGCGGTGAGCTGGGGCTTGATCATCCCCGGCTTGGGGGCTCCCATCAGGCTCATGTCAGTGCTCGCAATGCGTCCGGCCCGGCGGCCATCGCTCGTGCCTCGCGGCTGCCCGCGCTCCGCTCGTCGCTCATGCGGGCACCAACCCGCCGACGACGTGTCCCAGATCGGACAGCTGACTGATGGTGATGACGCTCAGGCCCCGGACCCGGCGCAGGGTGGTGCGCGCCCGAGGGTCGACGACGACGGCCACCTTGTGCACCTCGGTCTCGAACTCGCCCAGACACTGCTGGATCTCGAGGAAGGCCCGGCCGGGCCCGGTGCAGAGCACCGCCACCGAGGAGTCCGGAGCCCGCTGACCCACGACCCGCGCGGAGCGGACCAGGTCGACGCGGCCCACGCTCGCCGTCGTCAGGGTGTCGAGGACGAGGGGCACGGTGGTCCGCGAGGCGAACCCGTCATTGCACACGACCGTCGCCTCCTGCTCGTCCTTGATCGACTGGACCATGAGCGAGGCGGCGACGGCGATGGAGGTCTCCACGTCCCCTTCGCCGTCGGTGTACATCGCGGGGTCGGTGTCGACGACGATCCCGAGGTGCGAGCGTCGGGTCTCCTGGAACTGACGCACGAAGAGCCTGTCGTGCTTGGCCGAGGACTTCCAGTGCACGTGGCGTCGATCGTCACCCGGCTCGTACTCGCGCAGGGCGTGGAAGGAGATGTCAGCCATGGACAGCTCCGGCGTGACCTCCCCCTCGAGGTCACGCAGCAGACCGTGCGCCCCGGACTCCAGGGCGATGTGGCGCGGGTGGACGTGCATCAGCTGGTGGGTGCCGAAGGTCGTCGTGCGACGGGTGATCCCCAGCGGGTCGCCCAGGACGGTCGTCGGCGGGCCCACGGGGATGACGCCGCGACGAGGGGTCGCGATCGGGAAGGAGATGCGGTGCGCAGCACCCTTGCGCAGCAGGGGCACCGGGATGAACTCCTCGGTGTCACCGACGGGCAGGCGCACGAGCGAGGGCAGCATCGTGCGCCGCGAGACATTGGTGAGCACGATGTGGCCCTGCGCCAGATCTCCGATGTCCGATCGCAGTGGCTCGACGACGAGCTCGACATCGGCCCGATGCCGCCCCAGGGAGACCAGGACGCACAGCACGACGAGCGTGAGAGCCGTCGCCGCCATGATCATCAGCTCGACCCAGCCGAGGAGGCCACCGAGCAGCCACAGGAGCAGCCCCAGCCCGACGAGGGTCCAGCCGAGCGGCGTGATCCAGTCCAGGCGTCCACCGAACCAGGTGCGGCGCACCCGCTCGTCGGTCACGGAGACACCCTGACGGACGGCTCGACCAGCCCCCTTGCCCGCAGCCAGCACTGACGCACCGGGGAGGGTGACCGTGCGACGGGTTCCCGTCGCCCGCTGACGCGTCGACGTCGCCATGCGCTCCAGGCGGTCCTCGTCATCACGCCCGCCACCGCTCGGTGGGGCGTCCTGGCGCACCCGACCGCGCCCACGGGGGGCGTCGGGCGGTGGGGTGGGCAGTCCGGAAGTCATCGGCGGAGGGACCTCAGGCCACGCGCTCGGTCGGCGGGGCGACCTCGCCGAGGACCTTGCCGATGACGTCGGTGACCTGCACGCCGGCGAACTCCGCCTCGGCCGACAGCAGCAGCCGGTGGCTCATGACGGGCTCGGCGAGCATCTTGATGTCGTCGGGGACCACGTGCGTGCGGCCCTGACCGACCGCCCAGGTCTTGGCGCAGCGCACGAAGGCGAGGCAGCCTCGTACCGACAGGCCCAGCCGCACATCGCGATGGCGCCGCGTCTCCTCTGCGATGCGGGAGACATAGGCCAGGATCGCGGCGTCGACGTGGACCTGGTCCGCGAGCTTGGCCATGTCACCGACGACCGCAGCGGTGACGACCGGGCGCAGGCCCTTGGTGCGGTCCCGGCGGGCGGAGTCGGCGAGCACGGCGACGGTCGCCTCGTGGTCGGGGTAGCCCAGCGAGGTCTTCATGAGGAATCGGTCGAGCTGGGCCTCGGGGAGCCGGTAGGTCCCGGCCTGCTCGATGGGGTTCTGGGTCGCGACGACCATGAAGGGCGACCCCACGTCGTGGGTGACACCGTCGATCGTCACGCGTCCCTCCTCCATGACCTCGAGCAGAGCCGACTGGGTCTTGGGCGATGCCCGGTTGATCTCGTCGGCGAGGACGATCGAGGCGAAGATCGGCCCCCGGTGGAAGTCGAACTTCTTGCTCTGCTGGTCATAGATCGTCACACCCGTGACATCACTCGGCAGCAGGTCGGGGGTGAACTGGATCCGGCTGCTGCTGCCCTGGACCGTGGCCGCGACGGCCCGGGCCAGCTGGGTCTTGCCCGTCCCCGGGTAGTCCTCGAGCAAGAGGTGCCCCTCGGACAGCAGGCAGGTGAGGGCGAGCCGCACCACGTGCTGCTTGCCGAGGATGACCTGGTCGATGTTGCCGACCATCTGCTGGAAGGCCTGGCTGAACCAGCCGGCCTGCTCCTGGGTGACGCTCATCGTTCCTGCTTCCTCATCCGGATGTCTTGGTGGACTTCGTGCTCGACGACTTCTTCGTGGTCTTCTTCGA
>JAKDKQ010000205.1 GCA_030453295.1 Janibacter sp. | reverse complement strand
CGCAACTCCGTCGTCGAGGCGCTGCGCACCGAGGTGCCCATCACGACGATGTACATCGCCAACCGCATCGACAGCGACGACCGCGTCCGTGAGTCGCTGACCATCGCGGCCGAGGCGGGCATCCCGATCATGGAGACCCCGCGCAGCGAGCTCGACCGACTGACCGACGGCGCGGTGCATCAGGGGTTGGCAGCGCAGGTGCCGGCCTATCAGTACGCGCACCCCGCCGACCTCATGGACTCCCAGATCCCCGGTGTCCCGCTGGTCGTCGCGCTCGACGGCATCACCGATCCGCGCAACCTCGGCGCCATCGTGCGCTCTGTGGGTGCCTTCGGCGGCCACGGAGTCGTCGTGCCGCAGCGGCGCAGCGCCGGTATGACGGCCGCGGCGTGGAAGACCTCCGCCGGTGCTGCGGCCCGGATCCCCGTCGCCCAGGCGGCCAACCTCGTGCAGGCCCTCAAGGACTACCGCAAGGCCGGGTTCTTCGTCGTGGGTCTCGACATGGAGGGCGATGTCGAGCTGCCCGGCCTGGAGCTGGCGACCTCACCGCTGGTCATCGTCATCGGCTCCGAGGGCAAGGGCCTCTCGCGCCTGGTGCGTGAGACCTGCGACCAGATCGTCTCGATCCCGATGAGCGGCGTCGCCGAGTCGCTCAACGCCGGTATCGCCGCAGGTGTCACGCTCTACGAGATCGCCCGCCTGCGGGGTGCGCAGGGCTGACGCCCACTGCACCGCAGCTCGACCCGACGCCGTGGGGCTGGGGTGACGCCGCCTCAGGACTTGTCGGCGTGGATGACGTGGGTCTTGCCGACGATGTCCGCGAGCGTGCGGTCGTCATCGTCGATGAGCATCCAGATCCAGCTGATGATGCCCGCGAACTGGTGCACGAGCTCGCGCAGCGCGGCGGACCCGAGCGTGGGGTGACCGCCGGTCTCGGCATCGATGATCTTGAGCCCGGTCACCTTCTTGCCGATGCTCTGACCGGTCTTGGTCACGCGCCAGACGCGGTTCCACGCGACGACGGCCAGGCTCACGACGAAGGTCAGGAAGAGCAGGAGGATGCCCAGCCCGATGAGCGCACCGGAGCCGGACCCGGGCACCTCACAGGTGGAGTAGGAGTAAGCGCCACAGTCGTACCTGTCGGGTGTGCCCGCGATGAGGCAGATGATGCCCAGCACGAGCGGGACGAGGGCTGCGGCGAAGGACAGCAGCCCGTCGATGATCCCGGGAAGGATCCGGTCGGAGAAGTCGGCCGTGCGGCCGTAGCGCTGCTCGACCCAGGCCCTCGAGCCGGGACGGTTGGGATCGCTGGCACCGGACGGGAAGGGCGCGCTCGGCGGAAGGGGGGCGCTTGGCGGGACGGGCGCACCCGGCGTCGGTTCGGTCATCACTTCTCCTTGTCGACGATGGGCAGCAGCTGGGTGTCGGCACCCAGGACGGCCTGCTCGTCGGGTTTGCTGGGCAGGACCTCGCGCAGGTAGTCCGTGATGGCGTCCCTGATGGGGACATCGTGCCCGACGCGCTCGGCCATGTACCAACGGTGCTCGAGGATCTCGTGGAAGATCTCGGCCTGCTCCAGCTTGGCCCGCAGCTCGCGGGGCACGGCCGCGGCGGTCGGCTCGTAGACGCGCGTGAGCCAGTCATGGGCCACGAGCGACTCATTGTCGCCCTGGCGGTCGGTGGACGCCCGGTAGGAGTCGAGGTCGTTGAGCAGTCGCCGGGCCTGGTTTTCCTCCACGTCCAGACCGGTCAGGCGCAGCAGCCGCCGGCTGTGGTGCCCGGCATCGACGACCTTGGGCTCGATCCGCAGGTGGGTGCCGTCGAGGTCGGTGGTGATGGCCAGCTCGTCGACGTCGAAGCCGAGCACGTTGAGTCGCCGGATCCGCTCGTCGACGCGCCACCGCTCGCCGGAGTCGAACCACTCGTCGCCGGTGAGCTCCTGCCACAGGCCCCGGTAGCGGTCGATGAGGTCGGCGGAGACGTCGATCGGGTCGAGCCCCTCGGGCAGGTAGCCGCCCGCGGCGAGGTCCATCAGCTCACCTGCGATGTTGGTCTGGGCCAGGTCGAGGTCGTGCTCGCGCTGCCCATCGCTCAGCCGCTCGTGCAGCTCGCCGGTCTCCGCGTCCACGAGGTAGGCGGAGAAGGCGCCCGCGTCCCGGCGAAAGAGCGTGTTGGACAGCGAGACATCCCCCCAGAAGAACCCGGCCATGTGCAGCCGCACGAGGAGCACCGCGAGGGCGTCCGCGAGGCGGACGGCCGTGTCCTCCCGCAGGTGCTGACCGAAGACGACGCGATAGGGGAGGGAGAACTGCAGGTGCCGGGTGACGAGGCAGGCGTCCAGGGGCTGGCCGTCGACGTCCGTGCGCCCGGTCACGACGGCGAGCGGGATGACGCACGGCAGGTCGAGGCGGCGCAGCTGACGCAGCAGCCGGTACTCGTTGCGCGCGATGTCGGCCTTGATCTCCTTGACCGCGACGATGCCGCCGGACAGGTGGGCAAAACGCACGACGTGCCGGGAGATGCCCCGCGGGAGCGCAGCGAGCAGATCCTGCGGCCAGTCCTCCAGCGGGGTCGACCACGGCAGGTCGAGCAGCGCCGGGTCGGGCTGGGCAGCGGAGATGTCCAGAGGCATGGCTCCTCCCTCCGGGGCCGGGTGACCCCTGCCGCCAGTGTGGCCCAACCTCAGGGACGAAGGGAGGCCAGCGCGGCCAGGACCTCGGGGACGTGCGTGCAGTCGTCGACCCGCAGTCGGGCGGCGCTCTCGCCGGGACCCACCTTGATCCCCACGTCGCTTGGTCCGAGCACGGTGAAGACGTGCTCGTCGGTCACGTCGTCACCGAGGTAGACGATGGCGTCGGCCTCGAGCGTGGCGGCCAGGTCGCGCAGTGCGGTGCCCTTGTCGGCGCGCAGCACGCTCAGCTCGTGCACGCCCTTGCCGGCGAGGTGGGTGACGCCGTCGACGAGGGCGGCATCCTGCGCGATGGCCGCAGCGGTCGGCAGCACGTCGTCGGGCAGGCCGCGGGTGTGCAGCACGACGGCTGTCGGTTTGTGCTCCAGGCGGATCCGCGGCTCCCGCTCGGCGACGGCGAGCTCGACCCGGCCGCGCAGTGCGGCCACGGCTGCGGCTGTGCCGTCGGGCAGGAGCGTCCCTGCGCTGGACTCGCCGCCGTGGCTGCCGATGCGCGTGATGGCCGAGCCGGCGAGCCCGGTCAGCCGGTCGAGGGTGGCCAGGTCGCGGCCGGACACGACCGCAGCCCAGGTGCCCTCTGCCGCAGCAAGATCGGTGAGGGACTCGAGGGTGCCCGGCTGGGCCCGGGAGTCCATCGGGTCGATGACGAAGGGAGCGAGCACCCCGTCGAAGTCGGTCGAGACGAGCAGTCGTGGCACGGCGGCGACGGCGGCCAGAGCCGTGGTGAGGTCCTGCGGGAGGGGCACCGTCATGCCCCCTTCGTCGGGGGTCGCTCGGGTGCCATCTCGAGGTTGGTGAGGAAGCGGTCGGCCCATCGCTGCACGTCGTGCTCGGCCACGCGCCGGCGGGACGCGCGCATGAGGCGGCGCTTGTCCTTGGGCTCGGTGCTGATGGCGCGCAGCATCGTCTGCTTCAGGCCCTCGATGTCGTGCGGGTTGCACACGAAGGACTGGTGCAGCTCGTGCCACGCCCCGGTGAACTCGCTGAGCACGAGCGCGCCACCCAGATCGTGTCGGCAGGTGACGTACTCCTTGGCGACGAGGTTCATGCCGTCGCGCAGGGGCGTGACGAGCATGACGTCGGCCACCTGGAAGAGCGCGGCCATCTCGTCGCGCGGGTAGCTCTGGTGCAGGTAGTGCACGGCGGGGGAGCCGAGGGCGGAGTAGGTGCCGTTGATCCGCCCGACCGTCGACTCGACCTCGGAGCGCAGGTCCTTGTAGGCCCCGACCCGCTCGCGGCTGGGGGTCGCGACCTGGACGAAGGTCACCTCGGGCGGCCGGAAGGCGTCCTGCGCCAGCAGCTCCTCGTAGGCCTTGAGGCGGTGGCGGATGCCCTTGGTGTAGTCGAGACGGTCGATGCCCAGCAAGACGATGTCGGGGTTGCCCAGCGAGGTGCGGATCTGCGCGGCCCGGGCCTGGACCGCCTCGCTCTTGGCCAGCGTCTCCAGGCCCGCGTAGTCGATGCTGATCGGGACGGCCGAGGCACGGACCACCCGCTCGTCACCGTTGGCGTCCTGCGTCGTCACGCACTCGCCACGCGTCGCGCGCCCGTCGAGCTGACGGGCCGCTCGGACGAAGTTCTGGGCATCGGTGGCCCGCTGGAAGCCGAGATAGTCCGCGCCGAGCAGGCCGTCGAGGATCTGCGAGCGCCAGGGCAGCTGGGCGAAGAGCTCGACCGGGGGGAAGGGGATGTGGTTGAACCAGCCGAT
>JAKDKQ010000204.1 GCA_030453295.1 Janibacter sp. | reverse complement strand
TCCAGGGGCACCGCGTCGCCGAGGAAGGCCGGGACGAGGGGAAGGGGGACACTCACCGCTGCCTGCGTCGTCACCGACTCCCCCGGCGAGAGACACGGAGTCCCCGAGCAGCTCACCGTGAGGGAACCGCCGCCGGAAAACCCTTGGTCCTCGAAGGCGATGTCCGCCGCAGCCTGGGAACGAGCGCTGGCCGACGGGTCATCTGTCGCGGTGACGAAGGCGCGGGCCGACTCACGGGCCGCCTGGGTCACCGCATAGGAGCCTGCTTGGAGGCGCGCCAGACACAGGACGAGGTAGATGAGGGGGACGAGCAGGAGGATTGCCAACCAGACGAACTCGATGACGGCAGTCCCCCCTTCGTCAACCAGGCGGTCGCGGGCGGACGGGAGCGGGCCGCTCACTGGGACTCCAGGAAGGCGCGGCCCGAGACGTCAAAACCGTCACCGGGACCGATCAACCCGACGACCGGCACCGGTGCTGCCACATCGATGACGACGACCTCGACACCCGAGCTCGTCGTCGCGGTCCTCGAACTCACGCTGCGGGCGTACCGCGGGGACAACGACCGACCGATGAGGTCGCGGGTGCGGGCCGCGCCCTGCTCCGCCGAGGAGCCCTCGCGGGCGCCGTACCTCGCGCCTTCGCTCGCGCACGAGATCAACGTGTTGCGCACGTGTAGCGCCAGCCCCAGCTGGAAGACCGCGAGGAAGACGAAGAGGAGCAGCGTCGAGGTCAGGGTGAAGTCGACCACCGCGGAACCGCGGTCGTCGTCCAGCCGCGCGGCACCGATCAATCGTGGACCTGGTCGGGTCCGGTGACGCCGTTGAGGGCACTCTCGAACATCGTCTTCAGCTGCTCGCCCGCGATCGCCCAGATCCCGGTGACGAGGGCCGCCGTCATCAGGGTGATGAGGACCCAGCCGGGAACATCGCCCGTCTCGTCGTCCCATCGGGCCGTCGCGCGACGGAGGGTCCCGGTCATGCGGACGTGGGCCTTGATGAGTGGGTCGGTCATGTGAATCTCCTTGGTGGCGTGGTGCTGTCTGGTCACATCTGGAACTGGAAGAAGCCGAGGCCCGGGAACAGAGCGAAGAGGATCGTGACCGGCAGGACACCGAAGACCACCGGCACCATCATCGCGATCTCCTTTTTGCCACCGGCCTCCATGATCAGCCGGCGTCCTTGCTCACGGACGTCCTGCGCCTGGGCCCGCAGGACGTCGGACAAAGGAGTGCCGCGCTCGACCGCGACGACGATGCCATCGACAAACCGGGCCAGCGAGCTCAGCCCGGTCCGGT
This sequence comes from Janibacter sp., assembly GCA_030453295.1. GTDB lineage: Bacteria > Actinomycetota > Actinomycetes > Actinomycetales > Dermatophilaceae > Janibacter. The sequence goes on along the minus strand of JAKDKQ010000204.1, from coordinate 3,102 downwards.
CCGCGAGGCCCTGCAACGCTGACGGCAGGCTCGCGCCGGCGCGAGCATCCGCGAGGCAGCGACCGAGCTCGTCGGACAGCTCACCGTCAGAGAGGCGGACGACTCGCTCGAGGGCACCAGCAGCGCCCTCCCCTGCTCCGACCGCGAGCGCGAGCAGCTCGGCGACCGTCGGGAACTCGGCGAGCATCCGGGCCTCGCGGCGATCGGCCTCGCGACTGAGCAGGGTGTCGCGCACGACGACCCCGATGGCGAAGCCGAGCAGGACGAGTACGAGCAGGAAGATCGGTGAGCGACCCTGGCCCGTCACGTAGACGATGCCGAGGACGCCTCCGAGGACCGCACCGGCGAAGCCGTACACGACCTGCTCGGCTCGGAAGTGGTCGGTGTCCGGCTTCCGGCCGGCCCGCAGCAGACGGCGACGCACCGAGGCAGTTCCCCCGAGGACTGACTCGACCCGCCGGGCGAGGTCGGTCACCAGCGGTCGCAGCACCGTCGGGATGACCGCAATCAGCGACACGTCGTCGATGGCCAGCAGCCGTGACGGCTTGGGCGTGTCACGCAAGTAGGGCGCGAGCCGGTCGTCCAGGGTCGCGCGGCGGTGCCGGGGCAGGCCCTGGTAGACGAGCGCCAGACCGAGGGCGACCACGAGGCCCAGGAGGGCGCCGCTGCGCCCCAGACCGATGGAGTGCACGAGATCGGTCATCGCAGCACCCGCTCTTCTTCGGGGAGCCGCCCGATCCGGACCATGACCCGGTAGGCGATGAAGGTCGCCGCAGCGCCGACGCCGAGGACCAGGACACCGCTGGACGTGTTGTACGCCTGGACCGACTCCGGGCGGGTGGAGAGCAGAGCCAGGACGAGCCACGGAGCCGCCACTGCCAGACGGGCCGCGTTGACGGTCCACGACTGGCGGGTCTCCAGCTCGCTGCGGGTGCGGGCGTCCTCGCGCAGGAAGGTCGACAGGGTCCGCAGCAGCGAGCCGAGGTCCGAGCCACCCACCTCACGGGCGATGCGCAGGGACTCGACGAGCCGATCCCCGACGGGGTCCGCCAGGCGCTCCTTCAGGCGGTCCAAACAGTCGTTGAACCGACCCGTGGTGCGGTAGTCGCTGGCAAACTCGGCGAAGGCTGGCCGCAGCTCCTCCGGACCTCTCACCGACAACTGGGCCAGCGCCTCTGGCAGCGCCAGTCCGGCTCGTACGGCCGACGTGACATTGTCGACCGCGTCCGGCCACAGGTCCCTCAGATGGGCGCGGCGTGAGCGCGCCCGCATGCTGACGACGGCAACGGGGGCCCACCCCGCCATCACGGCGAAACAGAGAGCGATGGCCGGGACCCTGGTGAGTGCGACGCCGGTGACGAAGACCAAGGAGAAGGCGATCGCGCAGGCCGCGAGCAGGCCAGCCGGACCGATGCCTCGGTATCCAGCCTGAGCGAGCTCGTCGCGCAGACGCCGAAGGACCTTGTTGTCGTGGCGCACGGGTGCCGCGCTCTCCTCCTGCGGCCACATGGACCACCAGATGAAGAAGAGGCCGCCGCCGAACAGCGCACCGAGCACGACACCGGTCATGCGGATCCACCACCCAGGAGCGCTGCCACGTCGTAGCCCGCCCGAGCGAAGCGATCACGGTGCGGCGGGTAGCCGTCCGCGCGGACGAGCCGCCCGTCACGGGTGGTGAAGATGTCGCTGATCTCGACGACGTCGTTTTCGATGCGCCCGGGCAGCGCGACGATCTCGCGGACCCTGCGCGTCCCGTCCGCCTCGAGGGCCGCGTGGACAACGAGGTCGATGGAGCCTGCGACGGTGGGCACGACGAAGCGGGACCCGACGTTTTCACCCGCCAGCAACGGCAGGGTGCACATCTTGGTCACGGCCTCACGGGCCGAGTTGGCGTGGATCGTGCACATGCCCGGTAGGCCGGAGTTGAGGGCGATGAGCAGGTCGAGACTCTCCGCCTGCCGCACCTCACCCACGATGATGCGAGAGGGCCGCATGCGCAGCGCCTCCTTGACCAAGCGGCGCAGTGGGATCTCGCCCATGCCCTCGAGGTTGGACTGTCGACACTGCATCGACACGACATCACGCATCGGGATCTTGAGCTCGAAGACCTCCTCGCACGTCACGACCCGCTCGCGTGCCGGGATGGCAGCGGACAGGCAGTTGAGCAGGGTGGTCTTGCCGGCCTGCGTCCCCCCTGCCACGAGGACGTTGAGCCCGGCAGCGACGGCGGCCTGCAGGAACGTGGCGGCCTCCTTGGTCAGCGTGCCGAGGCGGACCAGGTCATCGAGATGGTCCGCCTTGACGACGAACTTGCGGATGTTGACCGCCCAGTTTTCCCTCGTGATGTCAGGGATGACGACGTGCAACCGGCTGCCGTCGGGGAGTGTCGCGTCGACGAAGGGAGAGGACAGGTCGATCCTGCGGCCGGATGACTTGAGCATCTTTTCGACGAGATCGCGCACCTCATCGGCCGTCAGGACCGTGCTCGTCAGCTCCGAGACACCATTGCGGGCGACGAAGACCTGGCTGGGGCTGTTGATCCAGATCTCCTCGACGAGCGGGTCGTCGAAGTAGCGCTGGAGCGGACCGAAACCCGCCACGGTGTCGAGGACCGTCTTGACCGCTGCCTCGAAGTTGCCGAGCAGCGGCAGACCGCCCTGGGTGGCCCGCTCGTCGTAGTCGCTCACGGCAGCCCGCACGAGGTCGGCGACCTCTGCGCTCTCGCGGACCGGGTCCACCCCCGAGCGTCTGATGAGCTCGCGGACCTCGGTCTCGACGGTCTCGACGGCGTCCACGCCTCCCCCTTCGCTCCTGCATCGCTGTGTCGTGGGCAAACCTCCCCGGCCCACCGACCAGAAACGCTAGCGATTTGTACAGACTTCGCATCTCGAGATTCCGCGAGGCTGTGGACAACCACCAACTGAACACCGTTCGGCAAATGCCTCGGATCGTGCCATGATCGGTCCCCGAGACCGGACGGCCATACGCCACAGCCCGCCCGTGGACCGTTCCCAGAACCCGAAAGGCACCCCTTGTTCCCGCAGCGTCACACCGGCCGCGAGCTGGCCCAGATCGCCACCTTCGCCGGCATCATCGCCGTCC
>JAKDKQ010000203.1 GCA_030453295.1 Janibacter sp. | reverse complement strand
GTCCGCCTCGAACTCGGCGACGGCAGCGAGAGTGGTCACGGAGACACCCATGGCAACAGAAGGTAGGGCTCTCCTTGTAGTCCTGCGAGGAGACGCATCGATCACCCTCCCCAGCCCGGGAAGGTCTGACCCACCAACATGACGGCTAGGTCGTACGCCCCACTGCTGGCCATCCCGCCAGCGATGCTGAAGGCCCCCGCCTGTACGCGCTCCAGCCACGACTGAACTGCCGACCCAGCCTGACCGTCGTCGCTAGCGATCGCTTCCTGGAGGGCGGCCGCAGCCTCGTCGTCGAACGCACGCTTCACTTCTCGGAGTAGCGCTTCCACATCACCCGGGGCCACACGAGCCTCGGCGCCCGCACCCGTTGCCACCGCGTTGCCCGCGCCGATCACGATCGAGGCCCCATCACCTGCATTGATCGTCAGGTTACGGAGCGCTTCCGCCACAGCAGGCTCGTCCACGGTGGGCCCTCCTACCGTTCCTATCTCGGGGGACACGGACTCCAGCGCCAGGACGAGGCTTAGAGCCTCTGTTTGTATCTGGTCCAGGACAGAGGTGATGTGAGTTCGGGCGAAGACGATGCCAGCGGTATCCAGACCCATCATCTCAACCGAGACCATCTCCCCCTTTGAAATCAGGTCCCGAGCTGCTGTGATCCACCACGCGGGCAGGGCGATGGCAGGATCGTTCTCTCCCTCGCGAAGTTCGGCCAGTGCCGCCACCGACTGACGCAGGTAGCCCCAGCCCTCCGATGGCCTCAGGGCCTCGGGCAGGTCCCACGGCCCAACTTGGATAGTGCGACTACTCCCGAATGGCCCCAGGAAATGTAGACGCACATAAGCGGTGCCCTGTCGGTACTCGGGGACAGGTGTGTCACCTAAGTAGCCGTTCAACTCGTTCCTGACCCACTCGGACAGGTCAGGGGCCTTGATGCGCGAGGCGATAACCATGAGCCGGCGCAGAGCGGAAGGCAATTCTGCGGTCGACCCGCTCAATTCTTCGACAGCCTGCGCCAACACAGTGCTCACGAGCCTGCCCCTCTGGATATCGGCCGTACATCGGTCATGCGCTCCCCTCCATTTGCGCCCTTGCACGCTTGATCGTGCGGTACACCATCATCACCGCACACGCAGCCGGGCTTGGTGCCCGCTACTGCCACGGTCGACCCCGCCCCACACGCCGAGCCGCTGTTCGCTTGCGTCTGCGTGATCGCCGCACTCGGCTTGAACGGGGCATCGCTGGCAGATCACAATCGCGGTGGACACCTCGGACCGACTGCCGCTCAGCGTCCGGAGGAACGTCTCAGCTGCGGCAGCCTCCCCGCACGCCGCACGGTCTTGCCACTCGGGGGCATCGCTGAGCAACTGATCAAGAATCGAGGTCATACCGTCAGGGTGGCCGCCGCCCCCGACAACCATGGCTCGCGAGAGTCGTCGACGGGCGCTGGCACACTTCTCGCGTGACTGCCGACTTCTGTGCTTGGGGCGACGAGAGCATGCGCCGCAGTGCCTGCGGGGAGGGCGCCGTCTACTTCCTTGGCGCAGCGATCATCGACATGGACGACTACGACACTTGTCGAAGCGCACTGCTTGCCCTGCCACGCAGCGGTTCGAAGTTGCACTGGCACGATGCCGACACGCAGCGGCGCCGAAGGATCATGGCCGCAGTCGAGGGTCTGCCTGCACAGCACGTCGTCGTCATCGCCACACCGACAGACCCCGCCCGCCAGGAACGTGCCCGGGCGAAGTGTGTCGAGCGGATGCTGCACGAGCTGGACCAGTACGGGGTGACCCGCCTCGTCATGGAGGCCCGCACGCCGACTCTCAACGGTCGAGACATGAAGGTGATAGACAGACTTCGAGGTGCCAAGCGCATCCCCTGTCAAGGGACAGTGGGACATCCCTGTAGGCGGACATGAAGGTTCCCTGCTGGCGGACAGTTCATCTCCCTGTCTGCGGTCAGCTGATCTCCCTCAGCGGTCAGGTCAAGGGGATCACCCCGTGGCCGTTGGTGGCCTCGCTCAGCCGCATCGAGGTCCCCTCGGTGGTGATGACGTGCGCGTGGTGCAGGAGCCGGTCGACGGCGGCGGTGGCGAGGGTCTTGGGCATGATCGTGTCGTAGCCGGCGGGGTGGATGTTGCTGGTGACCGCGAGGCTGCGACGTTCGTAGGTGGCGTCGACGAGGCGGTAGAAGGCCTCGGCTGCGGCTTGTCCGGAGGGCAGCATGCCGATGTCGTCGACGACGACGAGCTCGGCGCGGGTGATCTTGGCCAGGACCTTGCTGATCGATCCGTCGACGGCGGCGCGGCCGATGGCCGTGGTCAGCGATTCCAGGGTGAACCAGGACACGCGCATCCCCTCGTCGATGGCCTTGTGCGCCAAGGCCTCGACGAAGTGGGTCTTGCCGGTGCCCGAGGGCCCGCTGATCGCGAGGTTTTCGCCGCGGTGGATCCATTCCAGCGCGGTCAGCGCGGACTGGGTCGGGGCCGGGATGGATGAGTCGTGCTCGCGCCAGGAGTGCAGGGTCTTGCCGGCGGGTAGCCCGGCTGCCTTGCGGCGGGCGGCCCTGGTGGCTTCGTCGCGGCCGCGGACCTCTTCAGCGAGCAGCACGCGCAGGACCTCGGTGGGGTCCCACCGTTGGGACTTCGCCGTCGCCAGGACCTCGGGGGCGGCGGTGCGCATGTAGGGCAGGCGCATGCGTCGCAGGATCGCGGTCAGGTCCTCCGGCAGCGGCGGCGGCGCCGGCGTCGTGGTCGTGGTCGCGGTGGTGCTCATCGGGTGTGCTCCTTGCTGGTGGTGAAGTTCGCCCAGGCGGTGGTGCCGGGTTGGGCCGAGTGGGCTTCGTCGGCGACGACCAGGTCGGCCGAGGTCGCGCCGACGGCTCGGTGGTCGACGATGGCGGCCAAGTCGCCCTCGCCGAATCGGCCGGCAGCCGCGGCCACGCCCAGCGCGGCGTCCACGCCCTCGCGGCCGAGCAGGGCGGCCAGCGCCACGGCGTCGGCCATCTTCGCGCGGATGCGCACCGTCCCGGCCGCGGCGGCCTCGATCAGCCAGTCGCTCGCGCCCTGCCCCAGCGCGAGGAACTCCTCCTCCGCGGCATTGCGGGCTCGTGGTTTCGGCGGGCGGGGCGCCCCGTCGGGCTCCTGCGGGTGGTCGGGGTAGTGGCCCAGGTCGATGCGCGGGCTGCCCGGCGTCGACAGCCTGTGACGGGCGACCTCGACCAGCCCACGACGATCGGTGGCCCAGTCCGGGACGAGCGGCAGCGCGTCCAGGTCGGCGACGATGACCAGCTCGGTCCCCGCGGCCCGCACCCACACTTGCGCCTCGACCAGTCCCGGCGGGGTGGAGTAGCGCACCGACCCGAACCGCACGGTCTGATCGGTGCCCACGCTGCGAGTTTCCCCCAGCGCCATCGTGTGCGGAGCCGCGGGTAGGACGTGCAACCGAGCGCGTTCGTCGAGCAGGGCCTCGGCAGGTATCCGCGCGGACTCGCGATGCTTACGGTGGTTGACCTTGGTCATGAACTCCTCGCACGCCGCCTCCAGCTCGCCGAAGGAGGCGTACTCGGCGCGCAGGTTCGCCTCGGTCGGCACGATGTCGGCCTTGGCCAACCGGACCGTGGACTCCGTGCCGCCCTTGGACTCCGGGTCGTAGGGCACGCACGTGTGGACCTGGCTGCCGTAGTGGCGGGCGACCTGCACGATCTGCGGATGCCGTACTGCCACGCCGGCGACGTGCTCGACGCTGACCGTCTTGGCGTTGTCGGTCAAGATGTAGCTCGGTACCCCGCCCAGACGACGCAGCGCAGCGTCCAGGCACGCGGTCAGCGTCGGCAGCGTCTGGTCCCACACCGGGATCACCACCCGGAAGCGTGACCAGGCCAGCCAGGCGCAAAACAGCCACGTCCGCCGTGGCTTCCCGTCCGGGCCCGGCACCCGCGAGCCCTCGCCCCAGTCGAACTGAAGCCACAGCCCCGGCTCGGTGATCCACGGACGGTAGCCGCGCCGGTGCCCGGCCCGCCACGCCGCCTTGACCTGCGCGACCGCCCGCCGGGTGGTCCGCTCGGTCCCGGCGAACCCCAACCCGACGAGCCGACCGTGGATCACGTCGGCGCGGACCTTGCCGTTGCCGCGCTCGACCCACTCCTCGATCTTGCCCATGTGCTCATCGATCATCCGCGCACGACGGCCCGGCCCCGTGACCGGGCGGCCCTGATCGCGGGCGGCGACATACCGACGGACCGTCTTGGGGTCCACCCCCGCCAGACCTGCGGCCGAGTGCGCGCTCTGCGTGGCGTCGAACGCCTCCAGAATTTCCATGATCTCCCTGTCAGACTTCTTCATGCGTCCCTCCGGTGGACAAGCTCGTGGTGGTAGAAGACCTCGAGCACATCCCCGGA
>JAKDKQ010000202.1 GCA_030453295.1 Janibacter sp. | reverse complement strand
ACCCCTTCATCGCCGATCGCGCCAAGGTCGGCGGATTCGTCTACGACGTCGACACCGGCCTGCTCTCCCAGAAGTTCTGATCCACCCCGGTGACAGGGGTCACACGGCCCCTGTCACCATGGGCGGATGACGACCGTCACGACCTCTGCCCCGACCTCTGAGTCCATCGCCGAACCCTGGGCGACCGAACAGACGATCACCTGCCGCGACGACCGCGTGGGCCTGCGCGCCGTCATCGCGATCGACGACACGACCCTCGGCCCAGGATTCGGTGGCGTGCGCCTGCGCAGCTACCCCTCCACCGAGGCGGCCGCTCGCGAGGCCCAGCGCCTCGCCGCCGCGATGACCCTCAAGCACGCGCTCGCCGAGCTGCCGTACGGCGGCGCCAAGTCCGTCGTCATGCTCGACGGCGAGGCGCCCGCGCCGGGCACCCCGGAGCGACGCGCGCTCTTCGCCCGCTTCGGCGAGATGATCGCCCGCACCGCCGGGATGTACATCCCGGGCGTCGACATGGGAACCCTCCTGGAGGACATGCAGTCCATCCGCGACGACGGCGGCGCGCGCGCCTTCTGCGACGAGGTGAGCCCCTCCCCCTTCACCGCTCGCGGCGTCTACGCGGCGATGAGGGCGGCAGCAGTGCACCACCACGGCGAAGGGGGCTTGGCCGGCCGCCACGTCGTGGTCCAGGGCGTCGGCAGTGTCGGCGCCGAGGTCGCCCGGCTGGCCCACGCCGACGGCGCTCGACTGACCGTCGCCGATGTCGACACCGCCCGCGCCGAGGAGCTCGCCCGCGAGCTCGGTGGCGCGACAGTCGACGCCGGCGAGGCACCCTTCCACGACGCGGACGTCTTCGCCCCCTGCGCCATCGCGCGCGTGGTGATGCGCGACACCATCGAGCGCATCCCGGCCCGCATCATCGCCGGCGCTGCCAACGACACCCTCGACGACCCGGGCTGCGCCGAGGCCTTGCACGAGGCCGGCATCGTCTTCGTGCCCGACTTCGTCGCCAACGCGGGCGGCGTCATCCAGGTGCACGGCGGAGTCGTCGGCTGGAGCGACGCCGAGACGCTCGCTGCGGTCGATCGCATCGGTGAGCGGGTGACCGGCCTGCTGGAGACCGCGCAGGAGCAGGGCATCACCCCGCTCGCAGCCGCCCTGCAGCGCGCCTCCGCTGCCCTGGGACGCGAGGTCACCGCATGACCTCCGCGGGCACGGTGCGCCGCTACTACGAGCTCGTGGACGCCGCGGACGTCGAGGGGGTGCTGGACTGCTTCGCCGACGACGCCGTCTACCACCGCCCCGGGTACGCGCCGATGGTCGGCAGGGACGCCCTCGGCGCCTTCTACGGCGGCGAGCGGGTGATCGCCGACGGCCGGCACGAGCTGGACGAGATCGTCGTCGACGGGCGCCGGGTCGCTGTGCACGGACGCTTCGTCGGCACGCTCAAGGACGGCAGCGCCGCACAGGTCGGCTTCGCCGACTTCTGGGTGCTCGACGAGCAGGGTCGGGCGAGGACCCGGCACTCGTTCTTCGACACCCCGGCCGTGTGACCCGGGGCAGTCGACACATCGCATCTCCTTGAGGTCGTACCCCAGAAGAGGTACGACCTCAGGGATGCGAAGGGGGGCTCAGAGGGCCAATCGCTCCTTGACCACGATCGACAGGCTCTCGGCGGACGCCTGCGCGCGCTGGTGGGTGTCGGCCTCCACCATGACGCGCACGACGGGCTCGGTGCCGGACTTGCGCAGGAGGACCCGGCCCTCGTCACCCAGTGCGGTCGCGACGTCGAAGACGGCAGCCTGGACGCCTTCGTCAGCCTCCACGCGGTTCTTGTCGACACCCTTGACGTTGATGAGGACCTGCGGCATGCGGGTCATGACGGTGCCGAGATCGGCGATCGTGCGGCCCGTCTCGGCGACGCGCGCCGCGAGCATGAGCCCGGTGAGGACGCCGTCGCCGGTCGTCGCGTGCTCGGCGAGGATGACGTGCCCGGACTGCTCACCACCGAGGCTGAAGCCGCCCTTGCGCATCTCCTCGAGGACATAGCGGTCACCGACACCGGCCTGGACGACGGTGATCCCCTGAGCCTCCATGGCGCGCAGCAGACCGAGGTTGCTCATGACGGTGGCGACGAGGGTGTCCTCCGCGAGCTCACCGTGGTCCTTGAGCGCCACGGCCAGGATCGCCATGATCTGGTCCCCGTCGATCTCGTTGCCCTCGGCGTCCACGGCGAGGCACCGGTCGGCGTCACCGTCGTGCGCGATGCCCAGGTCCGCGCCATGGGCCACGACGGCCTCCTTGAGCGGGCCGAGGTGCGTCGAGCCGACACCGTCGTTGATGTTGAGCCCGTCGGGTCGGGCACCGATGACGTGCACCGTGGCCCCGGCGAGGCGGAAGACCTCGGGCGAGACCTCGCTCGCGGCCCCGTGGGCGGCGTCGATGACGAGGGTCAGCCCCTCGAGCCGCGGCTCCACGGCGTCGAGGAGGTGGCGGACATACCGAGTGCCCGCATCGTCCATCAGGGTCACCCGGCCGACGTCGACACCCGTCGGGCGCGCCGGCGGCTCGTCCATCGCCGACGCGATGGCGTCCTCGACGGCGTCGGGCAGCTTGTGCCCACCCGTGGCGAAGAACTTGATGCCGTTGTCCGGCATGGCGTTGTGGGACGCGGAGAGCATCACGCCGAAGTCTGCGTGGACCTCTGCGGTGAGGAAGGCGACGGCCGGTGTCGGCACGACGCCGGCGTCGAGCACGTCGATGCCGCTGCTGGCCAGACCGGCGACCACGGCAGCCGACAGGAACTCGCCGGACGCACGGGGATCGCGCCCGACGACGGCCAGGGGCCGACGCCCCTCCGTCCCCTCCGGGTCGCGCAGCACGCCGGCCGCCGCTTGGGCGAGTCGGAGCGCAAAATCAGCGGTGATGACCTCGCCGTTGGCGAGGCCACGGACACCATCGGTGCCGAAGAGTCGGGACATGGATCAGGCAACCTTCCGTTTGGGACCCGACCGCATGTCGCATGTGGGGACGGGCGCCAGTGACGATACCGGCTGGATAGGCTGTGAGACCGCAGGTCCGGGCATCGAGAGGCCACCATGATCGCATTCAGCCCGTCCGACGGGCCCACGCTGGGCGTCGAGTGGGAGATCGCCCTCGTCGACGGGGAGACGCTCGACCTCGTCCCGCTCGCCGAGAGTGTCGTCGAGCCGCTCACTACCGACCAGAGCCTGGCCCCCAAGGTCCACCGGGAGCTGCTGACCAACACGGTCGAGATCGTCACCGGCATCTGCCACGACGTACCCGAGGTCATCGACGACCTGTCAGGGAGCCTCTCGCGGCTACGGGGGATCACCGACGACCTCGGCCTGGAGCTGATGAGCGCCGGCACCCACCCCTTCGCCCGGTGGGAGTCCCAGCAGGTCAGCGAGGGCGAGCGCTATGCGACCCTCATCGATCGCACCCGGTGGTGGGGACGCCAGATGGTCATCTACGGCGTGCACACCCATGTCGGTGTCACCCATCGCGACAAGGTCCTGCCGCTGCTGTCCGGGATGCTCAGCTACGCGCCACACCTCCAGGCGCTCTCGGCGTCCTCACCGTGGTGGGGCGGCGTGCCGACGGACTACGCGAGCAACCGGGCGCAGATGTTCCAGCAGCTGCCGACCGCTGGGCTGCCCTTCCAGTTCGACTCCTGGCGGGAGTACGAGGGCTATGTCGACGACCTGCTCGTCACGGGCGTCATCGACGAGCTGAAGGAGGTGCGCTGGGACCTGCGCCCGGCACCGCACCTGGGCACCCTCGAGGTCCGGGTCTGCGACGGGGTGCCGACGCTGCACGAGATCGGCGCCCTCACCGCACTCACCCAGTGCCTCCTCGTCCACCTCGACGACCGCCTCACCGACGGCGGCACGATCCCGACGCTTCCCCCGTGGCACGTGCAGGAAAACAAGTGGCGCACCGCCCGCTACGGGATGGACGCGATCATCATCCTCGACTCCCGCAACCGGGAGCGCCTTGTCACGGACGAGCTGCACGACCTGCTCGAGCGCCTCTCCCCGATCGCCCGGCGCCTGGGGTGCGAGGACGAGCTTCGCCAGGTCGAGGACATCATCCGCGTCGGCGCGAGCTACCAGCGTCAGCAGGCCGTGGCCACGGCCCACAGCGGTGACCTGGTCGAGGTGTTCGCGTGCGGCACCGCCGCGGTCATCGTGCCGGTCGGCACCCTGAAGTGGCGTGGTGGTGAGGTCTCCATGACCGGCGGTGACATCGCCGGGGACCTGCGCAGCGCACTGCTGGACATCCAGTACGGCCGCGCCGAGGACACCCACGGCTGGATGCACCGGCTTGTCTGAGGTTTCGTGAGCACACTCTTGCTGGTCCTACCCGTCGTCTTCCTCCTTGTGG
>JAKDKQ010000201.1 GCA_030453295.1 Janibacter sp. | reverse complement strand
ATCATCCTGATGTCGCTGACGACCTTCACGACGCAGTACCAGCTGATGCGCAAGAACATGCCGGCGGCTGCGCTCGAAGGTCAGTTCGCCCAGCAGCAGAAGATCATGCTGTATCTCTTCCCGATCATCTTCGCGGTCTCGGGTGTGTACTTCCCCATCGGTGTCCTCATCTACTGGTTCACGACCAACGTCTGGACCATGTGCCAGCAGTTCTACGTGATCCGGCGCATGCCGGCGCCCGGCTCCGCCGCTGAGAAGGCCATGCAGGAGCGTCGCCGCAAGTCGGGCAAGCCGATCGACACCCCCGAGGAGACGCGCGAGCGCGCGCACGACGCCGAGATGGCGAAGGAGCTGGAGGCCAAGGGAGTCATCTCCGGCCAGCGTCAGCAGCCGACCTCCAAGAAGCGAGCCAAGAAGAAGGGCGGTACGCCGCCGAAGTCCGGCACCGCGTCTGCCGTCGACGAGCAGAAGCCCCGGACCGACAACTGACCTCGGCCGTCCCGTGAGGACTGCCACCGCCACACGCAGGAGAATTCACATGAGTGACAACCCCACGACTGAGGTCACCCCGGAGCAGAGCGCCCCGGAGCAGGAGACGGACACTGTCGAGGCCGCCCCCCGCAAGACCCGCCGCCAGCTGCTCGAGCGCGAGGGCGAGGTCGCTGCCGACTTCCTCGAGACGCTGCTGGACATCGCTGACCTGGATGGCGACATCGACCTCGACATCGATGGCGACCGCGCGGCTGTCGCGGTCGTCGACTCCGACGAAGGGCGTGTCCCGCGCCGTCTGGTCGGGCAGGACGGCAAGGTCCTGGAGGCACTGCAGGAGCTCACCCGCCTGGCGGTCCAGTCCGCCACGGGCGACCGCAGTCGCCTCATGCTCGACGTGGCCGGACACCGCGCAGCTCGCCGCGCCGAGCTCGCCGAGATCGCCCGGGCGGCCGTCGACGCGGTCAAGGCATCCGGGGAGCCGGTGGACCTCGAGCCGATGAGCGCGTTCGAGCGAAAGGTCGTACACGACGAGGTCTTGGCAGCCGGGCTCGTCTCGGACTCCTCGGGCACCGAACCGCGGCGCTACGTCGTCGTGCACCCTGCCGATGGCGACGACAGTGACGGTGTGGAGACACCGGCCGAGTCGACACACGACGCTCAGGGCCACGATGCTCAAGCCGACGATGCTCAGGCGGACGACACGACGGCCGGTGCGTGAGCGCGATGTTTCACGTGAAACGCTGGCCGCATGACTGTTGAGATCCCGCCAGCACCGGAAGGCGCCCACCGATTCTTCGGTGGGCGCCTTGCCCGTGCTGAGGCCTTCGTCGCCATCCTCGCCGACACCGGTGTCAGTCACGGTCTGATCGGACCGCGTGAGGTGCCCATCCTGTGGGAGCGGCATGTCCTGAACTGTGCCGTCGTCGAGGACGCCTTTGCGGCGGACTCGCGCCTCATCGACGTCGGGTCCGGGGCTGGCCTGCCGGGAATCGGTGTCGCCATCGTCAGGCCGGATCTCGACGTGCACCTGGTGGAGCCGATGCTCCGACGGACGGAGTGGCTCTCCTCGACGGTCGAGCAGCTGGGGCTGGGCAATGTCACGGTCCACCGCGGGCGGGCTGAGGAGTTCCACGGCCAGTTGTCGGCGCCCTATGTCACCGCCCGTGCCGTGGCTCGTCTCGACAAGCTGGCTCGCTGGTGCCTTCCCCTCGTGGAGCACGGAGGCAGCATGGTGGCGATGAAGGGCCGCTCCGCGCCTGAAGAACTGACTGCAGCGACGAAGGTCCTGCGGCGGCTCGGGGTCACGCACAGCCAGGTCAGCACGCACGGCGCGGACGTCCTGTCAGAGCCGACCCTGACCGTCGACTGCTCGAAGAGCTCGCGGTCATCGTGACGGTGCCCGCGTTCGCCATGTTTCACGTGAAACATGTGGATGAAGGACTGGCGTTTCACGTGAAACGGCGTGATGGCGGGCCTGTCCCATGTGGATGACGCTGTGGACAGACAGGACGTCGCCTCAACAATCACGCTCGCCCCTACGAGCCGCGGCCACGCTTTTGGCGTGTCGAGCACGCGTGGGGTTGTATGGCTGGGCTTGCCGTCCCACAGGAGGAATGTCTCGGTGACACCAGTACGATCCGTAGCCCCGGGAATCGGGTGGCCGACCGTGACCAGCTCCACCGCGGGGGGGTCCATCGGGTGGCCCGACACTCTGTCCGGCACTGCCCCCGGTCCGTTGCCGCAGAGCGGCGTCGAGGCGGTGGGTGTGGCGCCCCTACCTCAAGCAGCCGTGCCGCTGGACACGCCCCATGTGAAGGATGACCCCGCGATGACGACCGAACCTCTGACCGCTCCCGACAGTGCTGCGGCACCAGCTGCCCAGGCCGGCTCGGTGAAGCCCACGGTGCCGCGACCTGCTCAGCCCCGAGTCATCACGGTGTCCAATCAAAAGGGTGGCGTCGGCAAGACGACGACAGCCGTCAACATCGCCGCCGCCCTCGCTCAGCACGGCCTTCAGGTCCTGTTGATCGATACCGACCCGCAGGGCAATGCCAGCACCGCCCTGAACATCGACCACCGCGCCGAGGTGCCGAGCATCTACGACGTCCTGGTGGACGGGACACCGATCTCCGAGGTCATGCAGCCGTGTCCCGATGTGGACAACCTCTGGTGTGTGCCGGCCACCATCGATCTGGCCGGCGCCGAGATCGAGCTGGTGTCGCTGGTGGCGCGCGAGAGCCGCATGAAGAAGGCGCTGGACGTGTGGATGCGTGAGCGCGAAGCCGCCGGTGAGCCACGGATCGACTACGTGATCATCGACTGCCCACCCAGCCTGGGTCTGCTCACCGTCAACGCCTTTGTCGCTGCCCGTGAAGTCCTCATCCCGATCCAGTGCGAGTACTACGCCCTCGAGGGCCTGAGTCAGCTGCTCAACAACATCCAGCTCATCCAGACGCACCTCAATCAGGATCTACACGTCTCGACCATCCTGCTGACGATGTACGACGCGCGGACACGCTTGTCGGCCCAGGTGGCCGAGGAGGTCCGGGAGCACTTCTCGCAGCAGGTCCTCGCCGCCACGGTCCCGCGCTCGGTCCGAGTGTCCGAGGCCCCCAGTCACGGCCAGACCGTCATCACCTACGACCCGCACAGTACCGGCGCCCAGCGTTACCAGGATGCAGCCGTTGAGATCGCCCACCGCGGCGCAGAGATGAAGGACGAAGCATGAGTGAGAAGCGACGGGGCCTCGGCCGCGGACTGGGCGCCTTGATCCCCGACTCTGGTGGCGCTCCCCGGGTGGATCGTCCGGTCGACGTCTTCTTCCGCGACCAGGACCGCCCGTCGAGCGCCCCCAACACCGCTGCTGGGATGCTCGTGGCGGCGTCGCGCACGGCCGACGCGGATGAGTCAGGCTCCGTCCACGCCGAGGACCAGGCTGACGCCGGTGTGGGTGACGACGCTGGGCTGGCGGCAGTCCCCGGGGCCTCCTTCGCCGAGGTGCCCGTCGCCGCGATCCGCCCGAACCCGAAGCAGCCACGCACCGTCTTCGACGAGGACGACATGGCGGAGCTCGTGCACTCGATCCAGGAGATCGGGGTGCTTCAGCCCATCGTCGTCAGGCGTGTTGAGGCCGAGGACGGAGTGGACTTCGAGCTCATCATGGGTGAGCGCCGCTGGCGTGCGAGCAAGGCCGCCGGCAAGGAGAGCGTCCCGGCCATCATCAAGGCGACCGAGGATGACGCGCTGCTGCGCGACGCGCTCCTGGAGAATCTGCACCGGAGCAACCTCAACGTGCTCGAGGAGGCGGCCGCATATCGGCAGCTGCTCGACGACTTCGGGTGCAGCCAGGAAGAGCTGGCGGGGCGCATCGGTCGTTCCCGGCCGCAGATCTCCAACACCTTGCGTCTCCTGCGTCTCCCACCGATGGTCGCGCGTCGCGTCGCCGCCGGGGTGCTCAGCGCGGGTCACGCCAGAGCATTGCTCACTCTCGAGGACGGAGCGCAGATGGAGCGGCTGGCCCAGCGCATCGTCGCCGAGGGACTGTCCGTGCGTACGGTCGAGGAGATCGTCGCCCTGGGCATGGAGCCCGAGAAGGAGCGTCGCTCAGCTCCCCGCGCCGGGAAGCACCACCCTCAGCTCGATGACCTCGCCGGACGCCTCAGCGACCGTCTGGACACCCGGGTCAAGATCAACCTCGGCCAGCGCAAGGGCCGCATGACGATCGAGTTCGCCTCCATGGAGGACCTGCATCGGGTCCTGGGTCAGATGGGCGTGGACGCTGAGGACGCCGAGGACGCCTGACACCTCGGCTGATCGCACTGATCACACCGTGGGCACGAGAGCGCCGCACGTCGACAGGACATCCTGACGACGTGCGGCGCTCCCGGGTCATGCACGAATTGCGTTGCGGTGC
>JAKDKQ010000200.1 GCA_030453295.1 Janibacter sp. | reverse complement strand
CCGTCCCCTCCGACCGCGCACCCTCCCTTCGCTCGCCACCGGCGCCCTCGCGCTGTGCCTGACGGCCGCCGTCGCGGTCCCCGCCACGTCGGCCGCCGCGCCCCTCCCTTCGTCCGACGCGACCAGCAGCTGGTCCGATACCGCCTACCGCGGCGGGGTCGAGGTCGTGCCCGGCACGGACGAGGCCAAGGACACCATCGACGGCGTCGTCTTCGACGACCGCGACAAGGACTCGACCCAGGACCGCGGCGAGCGCGGGATCAAGGGCGTCACGGTCTCCAACGGGCGTGACGTGGTCACGACCGACGCCCAGGGCCGCTACGAGGTGCCCGTCGACGACAACACCAATGTCTTCGTCACCCAGCCCGCCGGCTACCAGGTCCCCGTCGACGAGGACAACGTCGCGCAGTTCAGCTATGTCCACCTGCCGGAGGGCTCCCCCGAGCTGAAGTACGGCGGCATCGAGCCGACCGGCCCCGCGCCGAAGGCCGTGAACTTCCCCCTCGCCCGCTCCAGCGCGACGAAGAAGCCGCAGCAGGACTGCATCATCGCCGGCGATGTCCAGACCTACGACCAAGAGGAGGTCGAGTACGCGCGCAAGGGAGCCTTCGCCGACCTCGCGGCGCGCGACGACTACGCCTCGTGCGGTGCCCTCTTCCTCGGTGACATCGTCGGCGACGACCTCTCGCTGTACCCGCAGACGCGCGAGCTCACCGGCATGATCAACGGGCCGGCCCGCTTCCTCCCCGGCAACCACGACCTCGACTACGACGCCGCTGACAGCGCGAACCGCTTCGACACCTACCGCTCGCAGTTCGGCGCCGACTACTACTCCTACGACGTCGGCGACCTGCACATCGTTGCCCTCGACTCGGTCCAGTACCGCGACGGCGAGAGCTACACCGGCGGGCTCGGCGAGGAGCAGCTCGAGTGGCTGCGCAGCGACATCGCCGCGGTGCCGAAGGACAAGACCATCGTGCTGGCCGCGCACATCCCCCTCCTGAACTTCCACGACCAGACGCAGACGCGCCACCAGGTCAAGGAGATCAAGGAGATCCACGAGATCGTGGGCAGCCGCGACGCGGTCGGCTTCGGCGGCCACAGCCACACGACCGAGTTCATGCGCGCGGGAGACGCCACCGAGGGCTGGATGAAGACGTGGGGTATCGACACGATTCCCTTCGACCACATCACCGCGGGCGCCATCTCCGGCGACTGGTACTCCGGCCGGGTCACGCAGGACGGTTACGCCACCGCGATCCAGAAGGACGGCGCCCGCCCCGGCGTCCTGACGCTCGAGTCGCGCCCCAACAGCCTGGAGGAGCGCTTCACCGTCACCGGTGAGGACGACTCCGTGCAGATGGCCGTGGGCGTCAACTCGCCCCGCTACCGCGACTGGTTCGAGGCCAACCGCAAGAACGGTGGCACGGCGTCGCCCTTCGAGCGTCCGACCGAGGTCTCCGCGAGCGACCTCGCGGCCGGCACCTTCCTCACGGCCAACGTCTTTGCCGGGTCGACGGGCACCGAGGTCGAGGTCGCCGTGGACGGCGGCGAGGCGAAGGCGGCCGACCGCACCCAGGAGATGCAGGGCGAGGCCAAGCGGGTCGGCGCCCTGTGGTCCGACCCCGTCGCGGTCCAGGAGCAGCTCGTCCACGGCGGCAGCGTCGCCGAGAGCGGCATGCACCTCTGGCGCCTCGAGCTCCCGACCGACCTCGCGGCCGGTGACCACACCGCGGCGGTCACCAGCACGGACCGGGCCGGCCGGGTGAGCACGCAGACGATCGACTTCACCGTCACCGACTGACCCGTCACGCGCCTCACGGCGTCCGTGCCCCCGACGAAGGGGGTACGGGCGCCGTCGGCGCTTCAGGATCGGGCGCTGCGTGAGGGATGGTCTTTGCGGGCGGTCCTCGCTAACCTCGAAGGATCCTCGAGAGGCGGGCGCAGATGAGTGCTCCACAGGCAGTCCAAGAGCTGACGGCCGACGCGTGCTGGTCGTTGATGAGGTCGACCACGGTCGGCCGCCTCGCGGTCTGGTTGGACGACCACCCGGACATCTTCCCGCTCAACTTCGTCGTCGATCAGGGCACCGTCATCTTCCGCACCGGTGAGGGGACCAAGGTCGCCGGGATCAGCGGGACCCCCGTCGCGATGGAGACCGACGGTCTCGACGAGGCCACCGGCGAGGCATGGAGCGTCGTCGTCCGGGGCCGCGCGCACTCGATCACCGAGCTGGACGACGTCATGGACACGGTCGACCTCCCGCTGCACCCCTGGCACGACGGGCGCAAGGATCGCTTCGTGCGCATCACCCCCGACGTCATCTCCGGCCGCCGGTTCGCCGTCGCGGACCCCAGCGTCTGGCGGACCGGCCCGGTCCACCGATCGGCTGCCACCGACTGACCCGCGTGGGCTTGCGGACCCGACGGTCGCTCCCTTCGTCGCGGTGCTCTATATTAGTTGTCGTAACAACCTTCATCGATCGGAACGCCATGATCTCCCCCACCCTCCCCTGCCCAGTCGTCGTGACCCACGGATCGGACGACCCCTCCGCGCCGCTCGTCGTACTCCTGCACGGTCGCGGCTCGCAGGAGAGCGAGATCATCTCGCTCGCACCGCAGCTGCCGACCGGCCCGCAGTACGCCGCCGTGCGCGCCCCCATCGCCGAAGGGGGTGGCTACGCCTGGTTCGCCAACCGCGGCATCGGCCGACCGGTCGCCGAGTCGCTCGACGCGACGATGAGCTGGTTTCGCCGTTGGCTCGACGAGGTCGCGCCAGCCGGCCGCCCCGTCATCCTCATCGGCTTCAGTGGCGGCGCAGCCTTCGCGGGAGGCCTGCTCCTCCTGGAACCGCAGCGCTACACCGGCACCGCGATCCTCTACGGCACTCTGCCCTTCGACGCCGGCGTGCCCGTGGCGCCCGGACAGCTGACGGGGGCCGCGACCTTCGTCGCCCGGGGTGACGCTGACCAGGTCATCCCCCGCGACCTGCTCGACAACACCTGGGACTACCTCGTCGAGGACTCGGGCGCGACGACCACGAGCCGGCGCGGCCCCGAGGGGCACGGCCTGAGCATCGAGACCGTGCGCGAGCTCGCAACCTGGGTCGACGGGTTGCTCGCGGACTGAGCGGTACGACTGATCACAGACCCAAGAGCGCCAAGGGGACCACCGCAACGCCGTCGGGTCGTCGATAGGCGTGTGCTCCAGAGGTGAGGACGATCAGGTCCACCACTTCATGGGGCAGCTGCTCACGCAGCCACAGCAGGTGCCGCACGTCGTGATCGCCGACCGCCGCGGCCAGCTTCACCTCGATACCGAGGACCCTGCCATCGTCACCCTCGACCACGAGATCGACCGCGTGGTCGCCGTTGCGCGTCCGCAGGTGCCCCACCCGGGCTTGCCGGGCTTGGGCGGCGGGGCGCACGGTGAGGGTGGCGAGCGACTCGAAGAGCGGTCCGGCCAGGTGGGCGCCGCGTGGGGTGCCGAGCGTCTGCGCACTGAGGTTGAGGAGCCGCGCCGACAGCGCAGGGTCGGCCAGCTGGTGCTTGGGGGCTTGCTGCAGGCGTGACATCGGGCTCCGGCTCGGACTCCATCCCGGGACCGGGTCCAACAGGTAGAGCTGAGTCAGGTGGTCCCGGTAGGCGATGGTCGTCGTCTTGGCGGGCTGGCTCCCGTCACCGGCAGTGGTCGCATCGAGGATCCGCGAGTAGGCAGTCGTCGTCGACGATGCTGCGGCGTAGGCGGACAGCCACCTGCGCAGCGTCTCGGGTCGACGGACCCTCAAGCCCTGGTCCGGCAGGTCACGATCCACGACCCGCTCGAGATAGGCGTCCAGCTGGGCCTGGCGCAGGCGCGGCGGCGCGCCGGTCAGGGCCGGCAGCCCGCTGCGCTCGATGGCGTCCAAGTAGTCGGCCGCCGTCCACTGCGTGGAACCCGCCAGCTCACCGGCGTCGCCGTCGAGCAGCGAGCCGAGGGAGACCGTCGGTTGGGTGACGCCTCGCTCCGGGAGACCCATCGGCCGCATCCGCACGGACAGGATGCGGCCGGCGCCGCTGTGGGTGTCCACTCCCGACCTCGGGGTGGCGCTGCCGGTGAGCAGATAGCGCCCCGGAGGCACGCCGGCATCGACCTGTCGCCGGACCGTGTCCCACACCTGCGGCATCCTCTGCCACTCGTCGATGAGGACCGTCCCGCGGAGACCCGCCATCGTCGGGTCCGCCGCAATGAGTTCGCGGTGGACGAGGTCGTCGAGCAGGAGTGCTGTCGTGGCGCGTCGCTCGGCGGTGCCCGTCTTGCCCACCCCCTTGGGCCCCTCCAGCGCGATGGCCCCGGCCAGGGGAAGGAGCTCGTCGAGCTCACGGTCGACGACTCGGGGGAGGTAGTTCATCTATTTACGCTACCTTTAGCAGGCCAGTTACGCTACCTTCAGCAGGTCATTCGGGCTACC
>JAKDKQ010000199.1 GCA_030453295.1 Janibacter sp. | reverse complement strand
AAGAACGCGCCCGGGCAGTCACGCCCTATGTCCAGGACGCCCTCGCCGTGGACTTCACGGCCGAGGCCGACGGGCCGAGCTTCGACCCCCGGCCTCCCCGCGCCGTCGACCTGCCAGATCCTCGCGACTGGGCCGCCCACATCGCTCAAGGCCTCGTCGAGGTCATGCACGGGGTCCGCCCCCCGAGCCAGGTCATGCGGTGGACCCACCCTGAGGTCTACGCCGTGGTCGCCCGTCGGGGTTCACGCGCAGCCCGCCGTCGGGTCGCCCCGGGATCGGTACACCGCACGCGCGTGATCCGAGTGCACCTGTGCGAGCCGGCGCCGCACGTCATCGAGGCGTCGGTCGTCCTGGTCGACGGGGGTCGGGTGCGTGCCCTCGCCCTGCGTCTGGTCGGCCGCGATCGACGGTGGATCGTCGAGGCACTCCAGGTCGGCTGAGCGCCGACACATCGGCCCGGGATCCTCGTGAGAGGTCCCGGGCCGATGTCGTGACGCACCCGTGTCAGCGGTTCTTCTTGGCCTTCTTCGCCTTCTTGGCTGCGGCGCGACGCTCGGAACGCGAGCCATTGCTCGAGGATCCCCCCTCGTCCCGCTCCTCGACACCGCCGTCCTCCGACGGGGCCGAGTAATGCAGGTTGCGCTGCCGTGAGCCGTCCTCGAGACCCTTCGCCGTGACGCGGGGTCGAGCACTGGCCGCATCCTCGCCACCGCCTCCGAGAAGCGCGTCGACGCTCTTGGGTTCGATGGTCGACTCCGGCAGTGTCGGGACCTGGACCTCGGAGTTGAAGAGGTAGCCGACCGACTCCTCCTTGATCGCCTCGTTCATCGCCTCGAAGAGCTGGAAGCCCTCACGCTGGTACTCCACGAGTGGGTCACGCTGGGCCATCGCCCGCAGGCCGATGCCCTCCTTGAGGTAGTCCATCTCGTAGAGGTGCTCACGCCACTTGCGGTCCAGGACCGACAGGACGACGCGACGCTCGAGCTCGCGGGCGACCGGCTCGGTGAGCTCCTCCTCGCGGCGGTCGTAGGCCTCGTGGATGTCGGTGACGATCTCCTCACGCAGACCGGCAGCCGACAGGCTGGCGAGGCCTCCGGCCCCGTCAACCAGCTCCTGGGGAGTGAAGGACGCCGGATAGATCGCCTTCAACGCGGTGAAGAGACGCTCCAGATCCCAGTCCTCGGAGAAGCCGGTGGCCGTCTCGCTGTCGACGTAGCCGCCCACGACATCGGTCATGAAGTGCCGGACCTGCTCCTCGAGGTCCTCGCCCTTGAGCACCCGACGCCGCTCGTCGTAGACCACCGTACGCTGGCGATTGAGGACGTCGTCGTACTTGAGGACGTTCTTGCGCGTCTCGTAGTTCTGGCCTTCGAGCTGGCTCTGCGCACCCTCGATGGAGCGGGTGAGCATCTTGCCCGCGATCGGCGTCTCGTCGTCGATCTTGGCGGTCGTCATCACGCGGTCGACGAAGCCTGCGTTGAACAACCGCATGAGGCTGTCCTCGAGGGAGAGGTAGAAGCGGGACTCCCCCGGGTCACCCTGGCGACCCGAACGACCGCGCAGCTGGTTGTCGATACGTCGCGACTCGTGACGCTCCGTGCCCAGCACGTAGAGACCACCGAGCTCGGTGACCTCCTCGTGCTCGGTCTCGACGGCCTTCTCGGCCTCGGCGAGTGCGTTGTCCCAGGCTGCCTCGTACTCCTCGGGGGTCTCCTCAGGGTCGAGACCCCGAGCACGCAGCTCCGCGACGGCACGGAACTCGGGGTTGCCACCGAGCATGATGTCGGTGCCTCGCCCAGCCATGTTGGTCGCCACGGTGACGGCGCCCTTGCGGCCGGCGTCGGCGACGATGCTTGCCTCACGCTCGTGGTGCTTGGCGTTGAGGACGGCGTGCTTGACCTTGCGCTTGGCGAGCTCCTGAGAGAGGTGCTCGCTCTTCTCGACGCTCGTCGTGCCGACGAGGACCGGTTGGCCCTTGGCGTGACGCTCGGCGATGTCGTCCACCACAGCGTTGAACTTCGCGACCTCGGTCCGGTAGACGAGGTCAGCCTGATCAATGCGGACCATCGGTCGGTTGGTGCGGATCGGGACGACGCCCAGGTTGTAGATGGAGTTCAGCTCGCCGGCCTCGGTCTGGGCCGTGCCCGTCATTCCGGAGAGGACGTCGTACATGCGGAAGTAGTTCTGCAGGGTGATCGTCGCCAGGGTCTGGTTCTCGTTCTTGATCTCCACACCCTCCTTGGCCTCGATCGCCTGGTGCATGCCCTCGTTGTACCGACGACCGGCCAGCATGCGGCCGGTGTGCTCGTCGACGATGAGGACCTCGCCGTCCATGACGACGTAGTCCTTGTCGCGGGTGAAGAGCTCCTTGGCCTTGATCGCGTTGTTCAGGTAGCCGATGAGCGGGGTGTTCACGCTCTCGTAGAGGTTCTCGATACCGAGGAGGTCCTCGATCTTTTCGATTCCCGGCTCGAGGATGCCGACGGTGCGCTTCTTCTCGTCGACCTCGTAGTCACCCTCGGCCTCGATGCCACGCATCAGGTCGGCGCCGTGGCCCTTCTCGAGCGTGCGGACCATCTTGGCGAACTCGGAGTACCACTTGGTCGGCTGGTCCGCGGGGCCAGAGATGATCAGTGGCGTGCGGGCCTCGTCGATGAGGATCGAGTCGACCTCGTCGACGATGGCGAAGTTGTGGCCACGCTGGACGAGCTCGTCGGTGTTCCACGCCATGTTGTCGCGCAGGTAGTCGAAGCCGAACTCGTTGTTGGTGCCGTAGGTGATGTCCTTGAGGTACTCGGCTCGCCGCTGCTCAGGGTTCATCGACGACAGGATGACGCCCGTCTCGAGACCGAGAGCTCGGTGGACACGACCCATGAGCTCGGCCTGGTACTCCGCCAGGTAGTCGTTGACCGTGACGACGTGCACGCCCTTGCCCTCGATGGCATTGAGGTACGAAGGGAGGGTCGCGACGAGCGTCTTGCCCTCACCGGTCTTCATCTCGGCGACATTGCCTTGGTGCAGGGCGGCGCCACCCATGATCTGCACGTCGAAGTGACGCTTGCCGATCGTGCGACGACTCGCTTCGCGCACGGCCGCGAAGGCCTCGGGAAGGAGATCATCGAGAGTCTCGCCATCCTTGAGGCGCTTGCGGAAGACATCGGTCTCAGCGCGCAGCTCGGCGTCAGTGAGCTTCTCGAAGTCCTCCTCGATGGCGTTGACCTGGGCAGCGATGCCTTCGAGCCGCTTGATGGCACGGCCCTCTCCAGCGCGGAGGATGCGCTCGACGATCTTCACGAAATGAACTCCTGACGTGGTTTGTCCGGGCACGGCAGAGCACCGCTGCCCGAAACAGTCTGCCCACAGGCTAATCGTTTGCGGGCCCCGCGGACGACGGGGCACCCTGACTGGCATGAACGAGCGCGCCCTCCTCCCGGTTCCCATCGGCGGGTTCCCCGAGGTGGTACCGGACCTCACGCAGGGGGCGGTGAGGCTGCGGGCGATGACCGCGACGGACCTCCCCTTCGTCGTCGAGCAGAGCAACGACCCAGCCACTGTCCGCTGGACCACGGTCCCGCAGCCCTACGGCCTCGAGCAGGCGCGCGCCTTCCTCGACCTCCACCGGCGCGGGTGGAGCGAGCCCGGCGGGACCAAGCACTGGGCGATCGAGCTGCTCCCCCACGACGGCGAGCCCGGCCTCCCCTTCGCCGGGATCATCGACCTGCGGCCGGGGGCGAAGGGAGGCGCCTGGGAGACCGGCTTCGTCCTGCACCCGGGTGCACGCGGGCGAGGTGCCATGTCCGGTGCGCTCCGGATGTCGGCCGGGTGGGCCTTCGACCACGGGGCGCCGAGCCTGTACTGGTTCGCTGCGCGAGGAAACTTCCCGTCATGGCGGGTGGCCCATGCCTGCGGCTTCACCCATCACGGGACGCTCCCGGCCTACCTCGGTGACCGGGCGCTCGGAAGCACCGAGGCATGGGCCGCCTCGCTGCGCCCCGGCGAGCCGATGACGCCCCGCACCCCGTGGGTGGTGCCCACACTCCTCGAGGCAGATGGTCTGCGGCTACGGCCCTTGCGCGAGGACGACCACGCGATCGCGGAGCCACCCGACCACCCGTCGCACTTCCTGCCCGCCCGAGCGGTACCGACTCCGGCAACCTTCGAGGACTGGCTGCTGCGACGACGAGAGGGCATGTCGCTCGGCCGCAGCAGCAACTGGTGCATCGCGGACCCGACGACGGATGAACCACTCGGAGAGGTCCTCGTCTTCGTGCACGACGGGGTCCTCGTCGAGGGTGGGACGGCCGAGCTCGGCTACTCGGTCCGACCCAGCGCCCGGGGCCGTGGCCTGGCCGGGGGCGCTGCCCGCCTTGCTGCACAGCACGCCCTGCGACCGGTGGCCCAGGGAGGACTGGGACTGCGCCGTCTCGTCGCACAGACGGCCGCCGACAACGAG
>JAKDKQ010000198.1 GCA_030453295.1 Janibacter sp. | reverse complement strand
GGAGCCATCCTTGAAGGAGACCACGAGGCGCCGTCGCAGACCGCCGCCGAAGAATTGGCTCAGGTCGATCCCCGTGACACCCGCGCGGTCGATGCTCCCCAGCGGTGCCGCCCACGGCTGGCCGGCGAGAGCAGCATCGATCGAGTTCGGCTCGAAGAGCAGCCGGTGGCTGGTGAGGAAGAGGCGCCCACCGACCGCACGTTGGGCGTGCTGGGTGTGGTTGGCAAACCAGGTGTCCTGGACCACCTCGCCGGGCAGGAGTAGGTGCTTCGGAGATTTCATCGCACGAGACCCTACGCGTCGGTGAAGAGCGGTCGCGACACCGTCCCGGAGCCCAGGAGGTCACCCATCGTCATGGCTGTGCTCTGCGAGGCCGCCTCGTCGAAGAGCACGGGGTCGAGCAGGTGACCGGCCGCGAGCCGGCCACCGGCGAACTCGAGCAGCACGTGGTCCGGCAGCGCGTAGTACGGGGCGAAGATCGGGTCGCAGGCCTGCAGCTCGCCCGCGTCGATGTTGAGGATCGCGCGCTCCTCGCCGGTCTGCGCGACCGGCGAGGTGATGAACCAGCCCGAGCGGACCGTGCCGTCCGCGAGCCGCTCCTCACCGTCCGCCGACGGGATGCGCTCCATCAGGCAGAGGACGGGCGTCCCCATCACGAGTGCCTCCATCGCCGCCCGCTGGATCGCGATGGTCGCGCCGGCGCGCGTGCGCTGCGGCTCCAGCTCGGCCTGACGGACCATTGTGGTCTGCGCCGCGTGGGTCCACAGGGCGGCGGTCAGGTCATCGGTCGTCGCATTGCGATAGCTCTCCGGGGAGGAGAAGTCGGGCGTCGTGATCAGGAGGGTCCCCCCTTCGCCCAGCTCGAGCGTGAAGGTCGCGTACGAGGAGGGGATCTGCGCGCCGGCCCGCAGCGGACCCGCTGCGCCCGCGGCGAAGGCAGCGACGATCCCTCCGGCGAGCGGTGCGATCGCGGGATCGATCCTGGCCTGCAGCGTCACCCCGTCCACCGTCTCCGTGACCCGGCGAGCACCGTGCCACACTCGCGACATGACGACGCGCGAAGACCTCGACGACCTCATGACAGCGGTCCGCCAGGGCCGCCTCCGGGTCGGTCCCCGCACACGTGCGATCGCGCTGATCCTGCACGGCGGGCGCTCGGTGACCCCACAGCCGCGCCGCCACCGCGATGTCTCCTACCTGCGGATGCTCCCCTTCGCCCCCGCCGTGGCGCGGGTCTCCCGAGGGAGCATCGCGCCCGTCCTCGTGCACAACCGGCACGGGGGCTGGATCGCCTCGTCGGGCACCGGTCTGGTGCAGACCCGTGAGATCGTGCGACGTCTGGCGGCCGAGCACGACCTGCCCGTCGTGCTGCTCGGTCACTCCAGCGGCGGCTGGGCGGCGCTGCGCGGCGGGGGTCAGGACGAGGTCATCGGCAGCGTCGCTCTCGCCCCGTGGGTGGGGGAGCACGACCCGGTGGATCACTTGCGCGACAAGGTCGTCCGCGTCATCCACGGCGTGGACGACACCGTGTGCAGCCCGACGCGCTCACGTGACCTCGTCGACCGGCTGCGCGCCGTCGGAGGCGACGCCACCCACCAGGAGGTGAGCGGTGGCCACGCCCTGCTCGACCACCCGGGTCGCTGGCACCGGCTCGCGGCCAGCGCGGCGGTCGAGGTGCTGGAGCGGGGCACGAGCCGCTAGCTCGCGGGTCGGCGCTGCGCGCTCCTCGCGACGCCCACGGACCGGGCGAGCGCGGTCACCGTGGCCAGCGCAGCGAGCACGAGCAGCGGGGTCGACGAGCCGATGCTGTCCACGTAGGTGTTGAGCACGAAGCCCAGCGCGAAGCCCGAGTACGACACGACGTAGAAGAGGCCGGTCACCAGTCCGCGAGCGTGCTGCGGCGCGAGCCGCTCGACGTCCTGCAGACCCTGCCCGAGACACAGCCCGTAGGCGGAGCCGAGGAGCACCGCGCACAGGACGAAGGTCGCCAAGCCCAGCTGTGTGCCGGCGACGGCCGCGATGGCGAACCCGGCAGTCGCCAGGCCCGCACCGATGACGCCGAGGGGGCGCCAGCCGGCCACCGTGCGGGTCGCGATCTGGACGGCCATCCCGGTGCCCAGCGACAGGACGCAGGCCACCGCGATGAGCATCGGCCCGCTGAACCGGTCCCCGATGCGCTCGGTGAGCACGATGACCGCGACGACGACGCACGAGAAGACCCACAACCCCATGGGCAGCGCCGCAGCGAGGGCCGGGCCGATGCGCCGCTCGTCGACGAAGGGGGCGGGCCGTGCGTTGTCGTCCCGGCGGGCCGCCGTGCCGGTGCTCTCGGCGGTGGCGTGCGGCCGCATGATGAGCAGCGCTGCCACGCCGGTGAGCACAACCGGCACCGCGTAGGCCAGCACGATGCCCGGTCGACCCGGTGCGGACACCGCCAGGAGGGCGGAGGCCACGGGGCCGATCGCGAAGCCGCTGGTGAGGACGACGCCGGCGCGGGCGGCTCCCTTCGCCGCGTCCTGGTCGGCTGCCCACGCGGTCCCGGCGCTCGCCACCATGCCCACGCCCAGACCGACGACGAGCCGGCCGAGCACCACCCCGGTGAGCGTCGGCCAGAGGAGCATCACGAGGTTGCCGGTGGCCGCGAGGACGAGCCCGGTGAGGACGACCGGTCTCCGGCCCCGGCGGTCGGAGATGCCGCCGCCGAGCATCAGGCTGGGCAGCAGGCCGAGCGCGTAGAGGCCGAAGGCCGCGTCCAGGCCCGGCTTGGAGATGTGCGAGACGTCCGCGAGGGCGGGCAGGAGCGCGGCGAAATGGTTCGTCGCCCACCCCGCCGACAGCAGGGCGAACAGCGTGATCCAGGCCGTCCGGCGGTGCGCGGACGGCGACTCGACGGGTCGCGTCACGAGTAGCGCCACACCCCGTCGACCTCGCTCTGCCGCACCCGCTGCTGCGCGGCGAGCACCTGCAGGTGCGCGAGCGTCTCGGTGGTGGCGAGCATCTGGTTGAAGGGGTCGAGCTCGTCCAGGTGCCGCTCGTGACGGGTCCAGCGCAGCGCGCGGGCCGCGTCGAACCCGGTGGACGCGCCCGCTCGCACCACCGCCTCGGTCTGCGCCAACCGACGCTCGTGGTGGGCGAGCAGCTCCTCGACCCGCCGGTGCAAGCTACCGCCGGCCGCTCCGTGGGCCGGCAGCAGCACGCGGTCGCGCTCGGTCAGCATCGCGGCAAGCGAGTCGAGGTAGTCCGCGAGCGGGGTCGGCTCCGGCTTGGCCTGGAAGCCGATCGACGGCGTGATGTGCGGCAGGACATGGTCGCCGGCGAAGACGAGGTCGGCGTCGTCGTCGAAGAAGACGACGTGCCCGCTCGTGTGCCCCGGCGTCGCCTTGACCCGCAGCGAGCGGTGCCCCGCCGTCACCGACTCGTCGTCGACGAGCCAGCGGTCGGGGTCGGCCCACAGCGACCGGTCCTGCTCCTCGTGGGGGAGCCGGGACAGGTCCTCGATCACCGAGGTGGCGCCCGCGGCGACCAGCAGGGTGTGGGACCCCTCCAGCCCGTGGGTGCTGCGGATCGCCTCCAGCTGCGGGGCCTCCCCTTCGCCCAGTCCGACGATCAGACCGGCGCGCTGCCGCAGACCCATCGCCATCGTGAAGTGGTCACGGTGGTGGTGCGTGACGAGGCACTGCTCGAAGTCCTGCGTCACCAGCCCGAGCTCGCCCAGCGCGTCGTCGAGCGCCCGCTGCGCAACCTCGATCTCCCAGCCGCCGTCGATGAGGGTGTGCCGCTCCTCGCCGAGGACGGCGTAGACGTTGACCGCCTTGAGCCCGTCCATCGGCAGGGGAAGGGGAATCCGGTGCACCCCGGGAGCGACCTCTTCGGGTCCCGGGGCGGTCCAGTCGGCAGTGGTGCTCGCAGTCATGTGCCTGAGTCAAGCACTGACGAAGGGAGTGGAGGTCACCCCACGCCGACCTGAGCCCGGATTCACCTATGGTGGGCACATGATCAATGTCATCGCCACCATCAGCGTCAAGCCCGAGTGCACCGACGACTTCGAGGCGGCCGTCGCGACAGCTCGCGCAGCCTTCCTCGCCGACGAAGGGTGCCTGCGCTACGACCTGCAGCGGGTCGCCAAGAGCGAGGGCGACTACGTCTTCATCGAGGCCTACGACTCCAAGGACGCGCTGCGCCGGCACGGCTCGATGGACGAGTTCGCGGCCATGGGGGAGGCGACCAAGACCTTCGTGACGGGCCCGCCCCAGGTCACCGTGATGTCGCCCGTCGGAGACCAGGTGGACCTGGCCGGCTGAGCGCGGCTGGGCTCAGCCCCGGCTCAGCTCAGTCCGTGCCGCGCAGCGTCGCGTCGATCGCCCCGATGAGCGAGACCGGCGCCTCGAACATCGCGTAGTGCCCGGCATTGGGGACGACCGTCAGCTCGCACCCGGCGAGCTGCTCCATCCACGTGGCGCGCATCGTCGCCTC
>JAKDKQ010000197.1 GCA_030453295.1 Janibacter sp. | reverse complement strand
GCCTTCACCGACGGCGTCGACAAGTTCGTCTACTCCCGCTACGGCAACCCGACCGTGGCGATGTTCGAGGAGCGGCTGCGCCTCCTCGAGGGCGCCGAGGCCGCCTATGCCACCGCCTCCGGCATGTCCGCGGTCTTCACCGCCCTCGCGGCGCTCCTGGCGAAGGGGGACCGGGTCGTCTCCTCGCGTGGTCTCTTCGGCAGCTGCTTCGTGGTCCTCGACGAGATCCTGCCGCGCTGGGGTGTGGAGACCGTCTTCGTCGACGGTCCCGACCTCGACCAGTGGCGCGAGGCGCTGTCCGAGCCGACGACCGCCGTCTTCTTCGAGACACCGAGCAACCCGATGCAGGAGCTCGTGGACATTGCCGCCGTCAGCGAGCTGGCGCACGCCGCCGGTGCGCAGGTCGTCGTCGACAATGTCTTCGGGACCCCCGTCTTCTCGCGGCCGCTCGATCACGGGGCCGACATCGTCGTCTACTCGGCGACCAAGCACATCGATGGACAGGGCCGGGTCCTCGGTGGAGCGATCCTCGGGCCGCAGGAGTACATCGACGGCCCGGTCAAGAACCTCATCCGCCACACCGGACCGAGCCTGTCTCCCTTCAACGCCTGGGTGCTGCTCAAGGGGTTGGAGACGATGGATCTGCGGGTGCATCGGATGGCGGAGTCCTCCCTGACGGTCGCTCGCGCGTTGCAGGAGCATCCCAAGGTCTCGCGCGTCATCCACCCCTGGTTGCCGGATCATCCGCAGCACGAGCTGGCCCGACGGCAGATGAGTGGTGGCGGGACTGTCGTGACCTTCGACGTCGCGGGTGGCAAGGCGGAGGCCTTCGCGCTGATGAATGCCCTGAGCATCGTCGACATCTCCAACAACCTCGGTGACTCCAAGTCGCTCATCACCCACCCGGCGACGACGACGCACCGGCGCATGGGCGAGGAGGCGCGTGCGGCCATCGGCATCACCGACACCACGCTGCGCATCTCCATCGGTCTCGAGGCGGCCGAGGACCTCGTGGCCGACCTGCGACGCGCCTTGGGCTAGACCCGCGTGGACCTCAGCGCGCCGTGGCGTCCAGGACCCACGGGGCGCCCGCCGTGGTCGGAGCCGTGAGCCCGATCTCGAAGGCCGGCTCGAGCGCCCTGACCAAGGCCGCGGGGGTCCGGGGTTCGCGATCGACACCCAGGAGGTGTCGGGTCACCAGGCCACGGGTGTGCTTGGCCATGTGGGTCGCCCCCGGGACCCGGATCTGGACCCACCGCTTCGCCACCGAGCCGGAGGGGGTCCACGCTGCCGTGTAGGTGCTGGAGCGGCAGTCCACGACGAGCCCGGTGCCGGCCGCGGCCGTGAGCTCCCCGTCGAGGACCGCACGCCAGTGGCCGGCCAGGGGCCCGACACCCGGGAGGTTGACGGCCATCGACAGGCGGTAGGGCGGGATCCGGTCGGACGGGCGCACCGCACCAAAGAGCGCGGACACGACGACGATCCACCGGTTGGCCCGGCGCCGTTGTCCCGGCGTGAGGTCGCCGAGGTCCAGCGCGTCGTAGAGGACACCGGAGTAGACATCCGCCGCTGGGGGAGCGGGGGCGGTCATCAGGCGCGTGTTGCGCGCCACGTCCTCGACGAGGTTGGGGCTGACGCCGAGCACCGCATGGGCATCCGGCCGGGCGCTGACCTCGGCCACCGCGGCGAGCACCGCCTCTCGCTGTGGACGCAGGGCAGCGAAGGAGAGCGCGTCCAGGTCGAGGCTCTTGCCGCGTGAGCGGCCGGTCTTGGACTCCGAGGGAGGTAGCAGCACGAGCACCCCCCGGACGATACGTCAGCCGATTAGGGTGGCGAGCATGGCTCCGAAGCGCACCGTCACCCTTCGTTCCACCGACCCCGCGGCCGGTGAGGTGGTGGCCGCCGCGGGCCTCAGGCCTCGCTTCGACGCCATTCGCACCGAGCAGGAGGTGCCCGCGGCTTTTCCCGAGGATGTCCTCGCGGAGGCCGAGAGGGTTGCCGCGCAACCGCTCTCGCGACCGGATCGTGACGAGACCGAGCTGCCCTTCCTCACGATCGACCCGCCCGGGTCGATGGACCTCGACCAGGCCATGCACCTGAGTCGCGACGGTGACGGGTACCGGGTCCGCTATGCGATCGCACACCTGGAGTCCTTCGTCGAGCCCGGCGGCGCCATCGACGCAGAGGCCCGTCGTCGTGGCCAGACGATCTATGCGCCCGACGAGCGGACCCCCCTTCACCCGCCGGTCCTCAGCGAGGGCACGGCGAGCCTGCTGCCCGACGAGGTGCGTCCCGCCTATGTGTGGGACATCCGGCTTGACGGGCGTGGGGAGCACACAGCTGCAGAGGTCTACCCGGCGCTCGTGCGCAGCGTCGACCGGCTCGAGTACACGGCAGTTCAGGAGGCCGTCGACTCCGGGACCGATGACGAGCGGCTCGTGCTGCTCAAGGAGATCGGCGACAAGCGCATCGCCCTCGAGCAGGAGCGTGGCGGCGCCTCCCTCCCGATGCCCGACCAGGAGGTCGAGGATGTCGACGGCGGCTTCCGGTTGCACCTGCGCCCGCTCGTGCCGGCCGAGGACTGGAATGCGCAGATCTCCCTGCTGACCGGCATCGTCGCCGCAGGCATGATGCTCGACGCTGGCATCGGGATCCTGCGGACCATGCCAGACCCTGAGGACTCGGCCGTCGACCAGCTGCGACGCATCGCCCGTGCCCTGGGCGTCGAGTGGGCCGAGGGGGTCGACCACGGCACCCTGCTCCGCTCGCTCGACGGGACCGACCCCAGGCATCTGGCTCTCATCCATGAGTCCACGGTGCTCTTCCGCGGGGCCGGGTACACCGCCTTCGACGGGCAGCCGCCCGAGGTGGTCGAGCAGTCCGCCATCGCGGCTCCCTACGCCCACGTGACGGCGCCCTTGCGTCGGCTCGTCGACCGCTTCGGGTTGGCCCTCTGCGCAGCGGTCAGCGCGGGCGAGGAGGTGCCGCAGTGGGTTCGTGAGGCACTGCCGCTGCTGCCCGAGCTCATGGAGGCCTCGGACCGCAAGGCCGGGGCGGTGGAGCGGGCGACGACGGGCGCTGTCGAGGCGGCCACGCTCGCCGATCGGGTGGGCCAAGAGTTCACCGCGGTGGTCGTGGACGCGCCTGATGGCAAGGACGACCGGGACGACCTCGAGATCCAGCTGGTCGACCCACCCGTCATGGCCAAGGCGAAGGGAGCGGCCGACCTGGGCGCCGAGGTCACGGTGCGCCTGACCGACGTCGACCTGGCGCAGGGCAAGGTCACCTTCGAGGTGGTCTGATTCTTCGGGCGACCGACGGGTGGGTTAGAGTCTGCGGCAGCGAAAGGGAGTAGTCCCCAACAGGTGTGTCGACATACTGAGCCGCGACCCTCGGGTCCCGGCTCCGGCACATCGGGCCAGCAGTGCTGGCGGACGAGACTTTCGACCGGTTTGTGTTCCCACATTCCCGGTCGAGGCTCGTCATCACGACTCCTCGTCCGGGCGGACGAGGAGTTTTTTTCATGTTCTCTGCACTGGTGCTCAGCACCGTGGTCATCTTTGTCGCCGAGCTCGGCGACAAGAGCCAGCTGATGGCGATGACCTTCGCCACGCGCTATCGGGCGCGTGACGTGATCATCGGCATCACGGCCGCGACCGCCGTCGTGCACCTGGCGTCGGTGGGTATCGGGTACTTCATCGGGGCGAGCTTCGAGAAGTACCAGGCTCCCATCGCCATCGTGGCCGGGCTCGCCTTCTTGGCCTTCGCCGCCTGGACCCTGCGTGGTGACGAGCTGACCGACGAAGAAGCGCAGAAGGCGCGCAAGGCCAAGGGGTCCGCGCTCCTGGCCGTGGGTCTGGCCTTCTTCCTCGCCGAGCTCGGGGACAAGACGATGCTGGCCACCATCACTCTCGCGGTCCGCGAGGACTGGTTGGGCACCTGGATCGGCTCGACGGTCGGCATGGTCGCCGCCGACGCCCTGGCCATCGCCGTCGGCGCGGTCCTCGGGCGCAAGCTGCCGGAGAAGGTCATCAAGTACGGCGCCGCCACGGCCTTTGCGCTCTTCGGTCTGGTCCTCATC
Source organism: Janibacter sp. (assembly GCA_030453295.1). Lineage (GTDB taxonomy): Bacteria > Actinomycetota > Actinomycetes > Actinomycetales > Dermatophilaceae > Janibacter. Next base: position 393 of record JAKDKQ010000197.1, on the reverse strand, counting down.
GCCGAGGGGCTGGGCTGGCTGGGGTGAGCCATCCCGAGCGCGGGGCACACTCCAGTACACTTCACCACGGATGAGTCGGCCGGACGGCTGCGTCACCGCCTCGGCGGTGTCGAGGAAAGTCCGGGCTCCACAGGGCGTGGTGGTGGCCAACAGCCACCCGGGGTGACCCGCGGGACAGTGCCACAGAAAGCAGACCGCCTTGACCGCTTGCGGTCGAGGTCAGGGTGAAACGGTGGTGTAAGAGACCACCAGCGATCCGGGTGACCGGATCGGCTCGGTAAACCCCACCAGGAGCAAGTCCAGACAGTGCGCGTCCGAGGGCTGCTCGCCCGAGTGCACGGGTAGGACGCTGGAGGTCGTCGGCAACGGCGACCCGAGATGGATGGCCGTCTC
>JAKDKQ010000196.1 GCA_030453295.1 Janibacter sp. | reverse complement strand
GCCTTCGGCGTGCAGGGGCAAAAGCTGCCGGGTGTCGTCTCGTGGATCGTCTCGATCGGCTGGGAGACCTTCCTCGCGATCATGGCGACCCTGGCCACGGCCACCGTGATGCGCGAGCTCGGGTGGGGCGGTGGGACGCCCACCAAGGTCATCGCGATGCTCGTCGTCGCCGGGCTGATCGTCACCGCCTCCGTGGCCGGGTACCACCTGATCATGCGGATGCAGTCCGTGCTCACCTGGTTGACCGGCCTGGCGACGATCGTCTACGTCGCCCTCACCGTCGGTCAGATCGACCTCACGACCCTGACCGCCATGGAGGGCGGGTCGATCCAGCAGCTGCTCGGCGCGCTCATCATGGTGATGACCGGGTTCGGACTCGGGTGGATCAACATCGCCGCCGACTGGTCGCGCTACCAGAGCCGTGAGGCCTCCTCCGGCGCGATCGTCGCGTGGAACACCCTCGGTGGCGCCCTCGCCCCCGCCCTGCTCGTCGTCTACGGCGTCGGTCTGGCCGGGTCCGACGCCGACCTGCGCGCTGGCATCGTCGCCGACCCGGTCGGCACCCTCGCGACGATCCTGCCGACCTGGTACCTCGTGATCTTCGGCGTCGCCGCAGTGCTCGCCCTCGTCTCGGGGGCCGTCCTCGGCATCTACTCCTCCGGGCTGACCCTGCTCAGCCTCGGTGTGCGCATCCCCCGTCCGGCAGCCGCAGGCCTCGACGGGCTGCTGCTCACCCTCGGCACGATCTACGTCGTCTTCTTCGCGGAGAACTTCCTGGGACCCTTCCAGTCCTTCCTCATCACCCTCGGTGTCCCGCTGGCCGCCTGGGCCGGGATCTTCCTGTCCGACCTGGCCCTGCGACGCGAGGACTACGACGAGGAGGCACTCTTCGACTCCACCGGCCGCTACGGCGCCGTGGACTGGATCTCGGTCGGCACGATGGTGCTCACCTCGGTCATCGGGTGGGGCCTGGTCACCAACGCCATGCCCGACTCGACGTGGAACAACTGGCAGGGCTACCTGCTCAAGGCCTTCATGGGCACCGAGCTCGTCGAGGACCCGGCCGGCAACTACTGGGCCGGCGACTGGTCCTACGCCAACCTCGGCGTCCTGGCCGCGCTCGTGCTGGCCTTCGCCATCACCTATGTCGCCCGGCGCGCCGTCGTGCGCCGTCAGGAGCAGGCGTGAGTGCCGAGACCGAGACGCAGCCCGCTCTCCCCGACCTGAGCGACGCCTGGCTCGTCGTCATCGACCCGCAGAAGATCTTTGCCGACAGCGCCAGCGAGTGGGGCTCGCCGATGTTCGCCGGCGCGCTCGGTGCGATCAAGAGCCTGCGCTCGGGCTTCGGCGCGGACCGCACCATCGTCACCCGGTGGCTGCCCGGCACTGGCCGGGCGGGCTCATGGGGGCCCTACTTCGAGCGGTGGCCCTTCGCCGACAGGCCCGACACCGACCCGATCTTCGACCTCGTCTCCCCCGCCAACGGCTGGAGCAGGCGCGGCACGGTCGACGTCTCGACCTTCGGCAAGTGGGGCGAGGGCCTGACCCGTCTCACCGGCGCGACGCCCACGCTCGTCCTCGCGGGTGTGTCGACGGACTGCTGTGTCATCTCGACGGCCCTGCCCGCTGCCGACGCCGGAGCCACCGTCGTGGTGGCTGCCGACGCCTGCGCCGGGTCGAGCCAGGACAACCACGCCGCGGCCCTGCAGGTCATGGGGCTCTACGCCCCCCAGATCGAGGTCGTCGACTCTGCTGCGGTCCTGGCTGCGCGCTAGGACTCAGCCCTGCTGAGCCGGGCCAGCGATGTTGACCATCCACGGGATGCCGAAACGGTCGGTGAAGGAGCCGTACTCGTCGCCCCACATCTGCATCTCGAGAGGCACCTCGATGGTGCCGCCCTCGGTCAGGCCCGCCCAGTAGCCGCGGAGCCGCTCGGTCTCGTCGCCGCTGATGCTCACGGTGATGCTCGTGCCCTGCGCGTACTGCATGCCGGGCGGGGTGTCGCTGGCGAAGATCGTGTAACCGGCGTCCGTCTCCAGGCTGGCGTGCATGATCTGGTCGGCGATCTCGCCGGCATCCGGCATGCTCTCGCCGAAGGTGTGCACGAGCAGCTCACCGCCGAGCACCGACTGGTAGAACTCCATCGCCTCGCGGGCGTTGGCGTCGAAGTTGAGGTACGGGTTGAGTCTGGAAGCCATGCGGCCAACGCTAGACCCGGGCACCAACAGCCGGAAGGCTCGTGCGCCGAACGGGTCGCAGTGCCCGGGCAGCGTCATGGACGGCCGCAGTCAGGCGGGTGATCCGGGGCGTCTGCAGTGTCCAGACCTGCCAGTGGAGCGGCACGTCGCGGTGCTCGCGCTGGCGCAGGAGCACCAGCGCGCCACTCTCGAGATCGTCACCCAGCTGCGCCTCGGGCACCATCGCCCACCCCAGTCCGGCCTTCACCGCCGCGACGAAACCCTCCGACGACGGCACCTGGGAGGTGGGCGGCGCCGCCGTGACGCCCAGATCGCGCAGCACCCCCTGCTGCAGGTCGTCCTTGGCGTTGAAGCGCAGCACCGGCATCTCGTCCCATGCGTACCCCCGACCTCTGGCGAAGCGCTCGGCCAGTCCGGGCGAGGCCACCGGCAGGTAGCGCATGGCCCCGAGCGGCTCGGTCCGGCACCCCGCGACCGGCACGGGGTCGGACGTCACCGCACCGACCACACCGCCACGCCGCAGGTGGTCGGCGCTGTACTCCTCGTCCTCCACCTCGAGGTGGAGCACGGTGTCGTCCCACCCGGCGCCTGCCGCGAGGACCGGCACGAACCAGGTCGCGAGGGAGTCGGCGTTGACGGCGACGGGCAGGTGGACGGCGGCAGCTCCCCCTTCGTCCCTGCCGCCGAGGGCCACCCGCACGTCCTCCTCGAGGAGGACCATCTGACGTGCCGCCCGCACGATGGTCTCCCCCGCGTCCGTCGCGCGGCAGGGAGTCGTGCGCTCGACGAGGACCCGGCCGGTGTCGCGCTCGAGCGCCTTGATCCGCTGGCTGACGGCGGAGGGGGTGAGGTGCAGCGCTCGCGCCGCCGACTCGAAGGTGCCGTGGTCGAGGACGGCCAGGAGCGCGCGGAGCTGATCGAGATGCATGAAGCAACTCTAATGATCCGATCACAACATTCGCTGGGCTTCACTCATGGAGCAACCTAGTGTCGTCGCGTGACCCTCTCCGCACTCGCCGGCCTCCTCACCGGTCTCACGCTCATCGTCGCGATCGGCGCGCAAAATGCCTTCGTCCTGCGGCAGGGCATCCGGCGGGAGCACCTCGCGCCCGTGGTCCTCATCTGCATCGCGGCAGACGCGCTGCTCATCGGGCTGGGCACCGCCGGCGTCGGCGCGTTGGTGAGCGCCCACCCGGGGCTCGTGCGGGTCGTCACCTGGTTGGGTGCGGCCTACCTCGTCGGCTACGGGATGGTTGCGCTGCGTCGAGCCGCCCACCCCGAGGGCATGTCCACCTCGGTCGGGGCGTCACGTGGCTCGGCCGTGGCGACGACGCTGGCGATCACCTTCCTCAACCCGCACGTCTACCTCGACACGGTCCTCATGCTCGGGTCGATCGCCACCGGCCACGGGGAGCAGCGATGGGCCTTCGCCGGCGGTGCGATGCTCGGCAGCACGATCTGGTTCACCGCGCTCGGCCTGGGAGCCCGGGCGCTGGCCGGCCCACTCGGCCGCCCGGGGACCTGGCGGGTCCTCGACGCCGTCATCGGCGTGACGATGATGGGCCTGGCGGTCCTGCTCCTGACGAGGTGAGCCGCCTCAGCCAGCAGCGGCGAAGGGGGTCAGCTCCGATGCGAGGTCAGGGTGCACCCTGGCGGCGACCCGGGTTCCTTCGGCGACGTGGTCCTCCGAGAGGATCTCTGCCTCGTCGTGCAGCCGGCTGACGAGGTCGCCGCGCGCGTAGGGCACGAGGACCTCGACGTCGATGTCCGGCTTGGGCAGCTCCTCGGCGATGAGCGTCAGGAGCTCGGGGATACCCGTGCCGGTGCGTGCTGAGACGGCGATCGAGTGCTTTTCGTGCAGGAGGATGCGGTCGATGACCTCGGGGTCGGCGGCATCGGCCTTGTTGACGACGATGACCTCCTTGACGTCGGTCGCGTCGACCTCGGCCAGCACGCTGCGCACGGCGGAGATCTGCCCCTCGGGGTCGGGGTGCGAGCCGTCCACGACGTGGAGCAGCACGTCGGCCTCGCCGACCTCCTCGAGCGTGGAGCGGAAGGCCTCGACGAGCTGCGGCGGCAGCTCGCGGACGAAGCCGACGGTGTCGGCGAGGGTGAACTCGCGGCCGTCGACCGTCTCGGACCGGCGCACGGTGGTGTCGAGGGTCGCGAAGAGCTGGTTGTCGACGAGCACCCCGGCATGGGTGAGGCGGTTGAGCAGCGTCGACTTGCCGGCGTTGGTGTAGCCCGCGATGACCACAGAGGGCGTGCCGTTGCTACGGCGGGAGGA
>JAKDKQ010000195.1 GCA_030453295.1 Janibacter sp. | reverse complement strand
CCACGCGGCACCCTTGGCGAGGTGGCGGCGAGAGACGTGGGTCACGGAAGACTCCTGAAATGGTCAGCAAATGGTCAGATTGTTGGGTCGTGGCCATGGTTGCCGGATGCCGGATCTCGATCCATCGCGTGCCGTGACAGCAAATGTGTTGCGCATAGCACGCCAAGACAGTTCTCGTATCTGGGTCCGCGACGAGGCATGATGCGACGGCGGCAGGTCGGGTCCTGCGTGCGGGGAAAAGGGGGCATCGTGCCGGATCAGGGAAGCAACTTCGCGGTTCAGCTGCTGGGGGCCAACGAAGAGAAGGTGGGGCGGCTCACACTGCATCTCGTCGAGAGCGTGGCCCAGGAGTTCGGGCTTGCCCCGGACCCGGTCCAGCACCAGTGGCCGGTGAGCGTCGTGGACCTGGTGCGACAGTTCCTGCCCACGTGGCGAGCGACGACGTAGCAGGGATCCGTGCGCACGGCGGTGTCTTCGAGACCATGGGCATCGAGGCCTCTCGCGGTGGTCTGGACATGGATGTCCTCGCCGCGGCGACCCGGCAGGCCGTCAGTCTCATCCAGACCGAGACCCACCGCGCCGCCCTCGCTGATCCCGAGGACTTCGACAACGAGGCCGTGCTGGTCCTGCTGCATCGGGTGCTCCTGGGGGGCGAAGCGGTGGTGGATGCCGCCCGGCACGGGTACACGATCGCTGGCCTGGCTGCCGACGGCGACGGCGAGCTCGCGCGACAGCTCGCCGGCGAGCTGATGTCGAGGGGCGACGGTGCAGCCGAGCTCGCCCAACGCCTCGGGTGGCAGCCCGACGGGCTCGTCTGCGCCGTGGTGGCGTCGCCCATCAGTGCCACCGCCATCGCGGGTGCAGTGACAGGCACCCTGGCCTACTTCTCCCGCACGGACGACGTGGTCGTCGCGGTCCCCCTTCCTCGGGAGCATCTCTCGACCTCGATCCGCGAGCAGCTCGACGGCGTCGCGTGCGTCGTCGGTCCGGCCGTGACGCTGGACGAGTTCTGCGACTCCCTCGCTCTCGCCGAGCGCATCCGTGACCGCGACGAGGCGCGGCCGCCCCACCCGGTCTTGGTCGACGACGACCTGCTGGGGCTGTCCTGCTCGGCCGACCCGATGGTCGTGCACGCCTTGCGGCGCAAGCACTTCGTGGAGCTGGACCAGCTCGCTCCTGAGGTGCGCTCGATGCTCGTCACGACCCTCCACGCCTGGCTGCGGCACTGGGGTCACCGTCCGGCCATCGCCGCCGACCTGCACGTGCACCCGCAGACGGTGAGCGGTCGACTGCACCGGCTGCGTGACCTGCTGGCCGACGACCTCGAGGACCCGACCACGCGCTCGGAGCTGCTCGTGCTGCTCACGGCCGAAGGCGCCCCCTGACGCTGATCTCGGCGTGGCGTCCGCCACATGTGTCTCAGATGCTGGAGCATGCTGGAGTTCAACGTCGATCAGGAGTGTGAGCATGCCCAGCACCGATGCCAAGGTGGTCCCCAAGAGAGAGGGCTTTTCCTCGCGAAAGGTCTTCATCCTCGCCGCGATCGGCTCAGCCGTCGGGCTGGGCAACATCTGGCGGTTTCCCTACGTGGCCTACGAAGGGGGCGGCGGCGCCTTCCTCATCCCGTACCTGATCGCCCTGCTGCTGGCAGGTATCCCGCTGCTCTACCTCGACTACTCGATCGGGCACCGCTTCCGTGGGTCCGCGCCGCTGTCCCTGCGCCGGCTGGGTCGCGGAGCCGAGTGGCTCGGGTGGTGGCAGGTCCTCATCTGCATCGTCATCGCGGTCTACTACGCAGCGATCCTCGCGTGGGCGGGCAAGTACACGCTGCTGTCCTTCACCAAGGGCTGGGGTGCCGACCCCAATGCCTACTTCTTCTCGGACTACCTCAAGGCGGCGGAGACGCCCGGCCCGACCTTCGACTTCGTCCCGGAGATCACCCTGACGATGGTCCTCTTCTGGGTCATCGCCATCGGCGTGCTCGCGATGGGCGTGCAGGCCGGCATCGGACGCACCGCCGTCATCTTCATCCCGGCCCTCGTGGTCGCCTTCATCGCGCTGGTGGTCATCTCCCTCACCCTCGATGGTGCGGCAGCCGGCCTCAACGCCTTCTTCACCCCGGACTGGGCCGCGCTGAAGGACACGGGCGTGTGGATCTCGGCCATCGGCCAGATCTTCTTCAGCCTGTCGGTGGGCTTCGGCATCATGATCACCTACGCCAGTTATGTCGGCCGCAAGACCGACATGACCGGCTCCGGGTCGGTCGTCGCCTTCTCCAACTCGGGCTTCGAGCTGCTCGCCGGCATCGGTGTCTTCGCTGCCCTCGGGTTCATGGCCCAGTCCTCCGGACAGGACATCAGCGAGGTCGTCGCCAGCGGTATCGGCCTGGCCTTCATCGCCTTCCCGGCGATCATCAACGAGGCGCCGGCCGGTGCCCTCTTGGGCGTGCTCTTCTTCGGGTCCCTCGTCCTCGCCGGTGTCACCTCGCTCATCTCGATCCTCGAGGTCGTCATCGGGGCCGTGCGTGACAAGGTCGGCATCTCGCGCCGGACAGCCACCTTCGTCGTCGGCGTCCCGATGGCGGTGGCGAGCATCCTGATGTTCTCGACCACAGGTGGCATCTACCTGCTCGACACCCTGGACGCCTTCGTCAACTCCTTCGGCATCCTCGCGGTGGCGACGGTCATGATGCTCGTCGTCTCGGGTGTCCTGGCCAAGCTGCCGGAGCTCGAGCGGCACATGGACATGGTCAGCTCGATCAAGCTGCGCGGCTGGTGGCGGTGGCTCATCGGCGTGATCCTGCCGATCATCCTCGTCGTCATGCTCGTGCGTGAGATGGGGACCAAGATCGCCACGCCCTACGAGGACTACCCGGCCGAGCTGATCAATGTCTTCGGCTGGGGCATGGCGGCGGCGCTGCCGATCATCGCCATCGCGCTCTCGCTCATCCCGTGGCGCCGCGGCACCGTGCTCAGCGGCGACCCCGATGAGGTCCTCGCGGCAGAGGAAGCCCAGGACGCTCTGCTCGTCGATGGAGGTGACAAGGCATGACCACGACGGCCATCATCATGATGATTGTCGCGATGCTCACCATCTGGGGTGGGCTGATCGCGGCGATCCTCAACCTCAACACGCGCGGCAACGCGTCCGCGGAGGACATCGCTCGGGCCGAGCTGCAGCGAGACCTGTAGACGCGACCGGACGCAGGGGGTGGCCACCGACTCGGGTCGGGGGCCACCCCCTTCGTCATGTCCTGGCTCCCGCCGCGGGTGGATGCCAATTCGCCGGCGAATCGTCCGCGCGCCCACCTCCACCGGCGGCGGCGGGACATGCCGAAGGGCCGCCAGCAGATGCTGACGGCCCTTCGGAAAAACGTGCCCCCGGCAGGAATCGAACCTGCGACCCCTGGTACCGGAAACCAGTGCTCTATCCCCTGAGCTACGGAGGCGGGATGTGCCCGGTGAGATTAGCACCGGCAGCGGCCGTCCCGAGAATCGACCGCCGATACGGGCATGGCGCCACTCGGACCTAGACTTGCGGCCGTGACCCCCGAAGAGCTTTCAGCAGCGATCCGTGCCGCCCTCACCGCCGCCGTCGAGGCCGGCGAGCTGACCGTCGAGGTGCCCGCCGAGATCCGCGTCGAGCGACCCAAGCAAAAGGGCCACGGCGACTGGACGAGCAACCTGTCCATGCAGCTGGCCAAGCCGGCCGGGATGAAGCCGCGCGATGTCGCCGCGATCCTCGCCGAGCGGCTGGGCGCCACCGAGGGCATCGCCAGCCTCGAGATCGCTGGGCCCGGGTTCATCAACATCACTCTCGACGTCGCGTCTGCCGGCGCGCTCGCGCAGGTCATCGTCGAGGCCGGCGCCGACTACGGCCGCAATGACGCGATGGCCGGGCACGTCGTCAACCTCGAGTTCATCTCCGCCAACCCCACCGGGCCGCTGCACATCGGTCACACCCGCTGGGCCGCGCTCGGCGACTCGATGCGCCGCCTGCTCACCGCGGCCGGCGCGAGCGTCACCGCCGAGTACTACATCAACGACGCGGGCGCGCAGATGGACACCTTCGGTGCGTCCGTCCTCGCCCGGGCCAAGGGCGAGCCGACCCCGGAGGGCGGCTACCCGGGGGCCTATGTCGACGAGCTCGCGCAGACCGCGCTCGCCGCGCGCCCCGATCTGCTCGAGCTGCCGGCGCAGGAGGCCCTGGCCACCGCGCGCCAGCTCGGCTACGAGGCCCAGCTTGCGGACATCCGCTCCACGCTCGAGGACTTCGGCGTCTTCTTCGACGTCTGGTTCTCGGAGCAGACCCTGCACGCAGGGGGCGCCGTCGACTCCGCGATCACCCGCCTGCGCGAGCAGGGCCATGTCGATGACCGCGACGGCGCGGTCTGGCTGCGGACCACCGACTTCGGCGACGACAAGGACCGCGTCCTCATCCGCACCGACGGCGTGCCCACCTATTTCGCCGCCGACGCCGCGTACTACCTGAGCAAGAAGGACCGCGGCTTCCCCGAGA
>JAKDKQ010000194.1 GCA_030453295.1 Janibacter sp. | reverse complement strand
GGCCCGACCGGCTCACCGGGTCAGGACCCGAGCAGCTTGGGCGCGAGGTAGGCCTCGACCTGGTCGATCGAGATCCGCTCCTGCGCCATCGAGTCACGCTCGCGGATGGTCACCGCGTTGTCCTCGAGGGTGTCGAAGTCGACGGTGATGCAGAAGGGGGTGCCGATCTCGTCCTGGCGGCGATAGCGCTTGCCGATCGCCTGGGCGTCGTCGAAGTCGACATTCCAGTGCTTGCGCAGCTGTGCGGCCAGGTCACGGGCCTTGGGCGAGAGGTCGGCATTGCGCGACAGGGGCAGGACGGCCGCCTTGACGGGAGCGAGGCGGTGGTCCAGGCGCAGGACGGTGCGCTTGTCCACGCCACCCTTGGCGTTGGGGGCCTCGTCCTCGGCGTAGGCGTCGACGAGGAAGGTCATGATCGAGCGGGACAGCCCGGCTGCGGGCTCGATGACATAGGGCGTGTAGCGCTCGTCGTTGGCCTGGTCGTAGAAGACCAGGTCGGTGCCCGAGTGCTTGCTGTGGCTCAAGAGGTCGAAGTCGGTGCGGTTGGCGATGCCCTCGAGCTCACCCCACTCGCTGCCGGCGAAGTTGAAGCGGTACTCGATGTCGACGGTGCGCTTGGAGTAGTGGCTCAGCTTGTCCTGGGCGTGCTCGTAGTGGCGCAGGTTGTCGGGGTTGATGCCCAGGTCCGTGTACCAGCGGGTGCGCTCGTCGATCCAGTACTGGTGCCAGTCCTCGTCCTCGCCCGGCTTGACGAAGAACTCCATCTCCATCTGCTCGAACTCGCGGGTGCGGAAGATGAAGTTGCCCGGCGTGATCTCGTTGCGGAAGGACTTGCCGGTCTGCGCGATGCCGAAGGGCGGCTTCTTGCGCGAGGTCTGCAGCACGTTGTTGAAGTTGGTGAAGATGCCCTGGGCGGTCTCCGGGCGCAGGTAGTGCAGCCCGGACTCGTCCTCGATGACCCCGAGGTGGGTCTTGAGCATCATGTTGAACTCGCGAGCCTCGGTCCACTGGCCGCGGGTGCCGCAGTCGGGGCAGACGATCTCGCTGAGGGGGACGGAGTCGGGGTCGATCTCCTGCCCCTTCTTCGCCGCCTTGTCGGCCACGGCCTCCTGCAGGTGGTCCTGACGGTGGCGCTTGTGGCAGTTGAGGCACTCGGTGAGCGGGTCGGTGAAGGTCCCGACGTGACCCGAGGCGACCCAGGTCTCGCGCGGCAGGATGATCGAGGAGTCCAGACCGACGACGTCGTCGCGGCCGGTGACCATCGACTTCCACCACTGGCGCTTGATGTTCTCCTTCAGCTCCACGCCGAGCGGTCCGTAGTCCCAGGCGGACTTGGTCCCGCCATAGATCTCGCCGCAGGGGAAGACGAAGCCTCTGCGCTTGCACAGGTTGACGACGGTGTCCACGGTGGAGGTCTGCTTGGCCATGTGGGAGAGGTTATCCGGGACGGCGTCAGACGCCCGCATCGGGCCGCTTACCCTGATGGGGTGTCCAGCAGTCCTACGCCCCGTCCCGAGCCCGTCGCGACCAATGCCTTCGAGCGCGCCAGCCTGCCGCTGACCCGGTTCATCGCGCAGCTGCCGCCGCTCGTGCCGATCATCACCGTCTTCCTCCTCGTGATCGTCGGCGCCTTCCTCGGCCCTTGGGGAGCGATCCCGCTCGGGCTCGTCGTCCTCTTCCTGCTGTGGATGCTGGCCCTCAGCTGGCCGCGCCTGACGACGAGCGAGGTGCTCATGCGCGCCGCCGTGATCGTGCTCGTCCTGGGCCTGGCGGCGATCAAGCTCTTCCCGCGCTGACCGAGTTGACAACGATTCTCATTACGCGTGAGAATCGTTCTCATGAAGTTGAATCGCATCGTCCTGGTCCTCTCGGCCGCCGTCCTCGCCCTCACCGGCTGCGGCTCCGCTGACGACGACGCCACCGATGGGCGCCTGACGATTGCCACCAGCTTCTACCCCTTGCAGTACGCCACGCAGCAGGTGGGCGGCGACCACGTCGACGTCAGCATCCTCACCCAGCCGGGCGCCGAGCCGCACGACCTCGAGCTCACACCCAAGCAGGTGCTCCAGACCACCAAGGCCGACGCCCTGATCTACCTCAGCGGCTTCCAGCCCTCCGTGGACGACGCTGCCAAGGAGGCCGACGACACCGCCTTCGACGTCTCCCCCTTCGCCCGTCTCGACCTGGAGCCTGCCGAGGACGAGCACGACCACGGGGACGAAGGGGGCGATCACGAGGGCCACGACCACGGCAGCGTCGACCCGCACTTCTGGCTCGACCCGACGCGGTACGCCGATGTGGTCGACGCGATCGCCGACCGGCTCGCCACGATCGACCCGGACCACGCCGCGGACTACCGGGTCAATGCCAGGGCGCTCACGACCGACCTGGGCACCCTGGACAGGGACCTCACGGCAGGCCTGAGCGACTGCCGCAGCACCGACCTCGTGACCGGTCACGCCGCCTTCGGCTACTTCGCCGACCGCTACGGGTTCCATCAGGAGTCGGTGAGCGGCCTGTCCCCGGGCGCCGAGCCGAGCCCGACGGCCCTCGCGGACCTGATCGCCCACGTCAAGCACGACAAGATCACCACCGTCTACGCCGAGACCCTGGTGCCCGCCGACGTCGCCGAGACGCTCGCCCGCGACTCCGGAGCCACGGTCGCCGTGCTCGACCCGATCGAGGGTCTGACCGACGAGTCCGCCGGATCGGACTACCTTGAGGTCATGCGCAGCAACCTGGCGACCGTGCGCACCGGACAGGGGTGCTCGTGAGCGACCAACCCGTCATCGAGCTGGCCGGCGCTGCCTTCGGCTATGGCGACCGCACCGTCGTGCGCGACCTCGACCTCACCGTCCACCGCGGTGAGGTCGTCGCCGTGCTCGGCCCCAATGGCGCGGGCAAGTCGACTCTCGTCAAGGGCCTGCTGGGCCTCGCCGAGCAGCACGCGGGCAGCGCCCGCGTCCTCGGGCACGAGGTCGGCAGCGCCGAGGCCCGTGCCGGCATCGGCTATGTCCCCCAGCGGCACACCCTCGCCTCGGCCGTGCGCGCCACCGCCGCCGAGATCGTCACGATGGGACGCACCGTGCGTACGCCCTGGTGGGCCCCGTGGCGCATTCGCGCCGCCGCCGACCGGGCCCTCGTGCAGGAGTCGCTCGCAGTCGTCGGGCTGGGCGACCTGTCCTCGCACGATGTCGCGACCCTCTCCGGCGGGCAGCAGCGCCGCGTCCTCATCGCCCGGGCCCTGGCCAGCCGGCCCGACGTCTTCCTCATGGACGAGCCGACCGCCGGGGTCGACCGCGGCCACCAGCAGGTGCTCGTCGCCGTCATGCGCCGACTCGTCGAGCGCGGCGCCACCCTGGTCATCGTCACGCACGAGCTCGACGCCCTGACCGACATCGTCACGCGGGCGGTCGTCGTGCGCGCCGGTGGCATCAGCTACGACGGCCCACCGGCCCAGCTCGCCCCCGGCGACGATGCCCACGCCCACCACGACGAGGAGGAGGACCCACCCCCTTCGTCCGTCCCGACCACCATCCTCACGACGAAGGGAGGACCCCGGTGATCGACATCCTCAGCCTGGAGTTCATGCGCAATGCCCTCCTCGCGGCACTGCTGGTCGGCGCGTCGGCTCCCCTCGTCGGCGTCTTCCTCGTCCAGCGCGGCATGTCCCTCATCGGTGACGGCATGGGGCACGTGGCGCTCGCCGGTGTCGGCATCGGTCTGCTGACGAGCACCAGCCCCGTCCTGACCGCGCTCGTCGTCGTCATCCTCGCCGCTGTCGCCATCGAGCTGCTGCGCCACCTCGGACGCACAGGGGGCGACCTCGCCCTCGCGGTGATGTTCTACGGCGGCCTGGCCGCGGGCGTCGTCATCATCGCCAAGGCACCCTCCGGGTCGGCGACCAACCTGCAGGGCTACCTCTTCGGCGCCCTCACCACGGTCTCGCGCGGCGACCTCGTCCAGTTCGCGATCCTCGCGGCGGTCGTCCTGGTCACCGTGCTCGTGCTGCGCGAGCGCCTCTTCGCCGTCGCCCAGGACGAGGAGTACGCGCGCGCATCGGGCCTGCCGGTGCTCGCGACCAACATCCTGCTCGCCGTGCTCACCGGCGTCACCGTCGTCATCTCGATGCGGGTCATCGGACTGCTGCTCATCAGCGCGCTGATGATCCTGCCCAATGCCACCGGCCAGTACCTCGGCCGGTCCTTCCGCGGGGGCCTGCTGTGGGCCGTGCTCGTCGGCACCCTGACGAGCGTCGGAGGAGTCGTCACGAGCTTCTACGCCGACACCCCGTCCGGCGCGACGATCGTGCTGCTCGCCATCGCCGTCTTCGTCCTCTCGGCGACTCTCGTGACGGCCTGGGCTGCCGTCCGGCGCCGTCGCCACCGCACGGCCGAGGTCCATGAGCACGTGCACTGGGAGGACTGCGGGCACGAGGTCGTCCTGCACGGTGACCACGTCGACTTCCTCCATGACGGTCACCGCCACGCCCGCCACGGCGACCACTGGGACGAGCACGATCCCGACCACACCGA
>JAKDKQ010000193.1 GCA_030453295.1 Janibacter sp. | reverse complement strand
GCGGGGGTGTCCGCGGGGAGGCCGGCCGCGATGAGTGCCTCGGCGATGGACCCGAGGGTGGCGACGCCCATGAGGATGACGATGGTGAGGCGGGAGGTGGCCAGGGCGGCCCAGTCGACCTCGCTGCGCGGGTCCTCCGGAGCGACGTGCCCGGAGACGACGGCGACGCCCTGGGAGAGGCCGCGGTGGGTCACGGGGATGCCGGCGAGAGCGGGGACGGAGAAGGCGGAAGAGACGCCCGGCACGATCTCGACGGGGATCCCGGCGGCGATGCAGTGCTGCCACTCCTCGCCGCCGCGGCCGAAGAGGTAGCCGTCGCCGCCCTTGAGCCGCACGACGACCTTGCCGGCGCGGGCGTGCTCGACGAGCAGCTCGTTGATGCGCTCCTGCGGGGTGAACTCGCCGCGCGGGATCTTGCCGACGTGGATGACCTCGGCCTGCGGGGCGTGCTCGGCGATCGCGGCGATGGGAGCGAGCCGGTCGGTGACGACGACGTCGGCGGCGATCAGGGCGTCACGGCCGGACACGGTGAGCAGGCCGGGGTCGCCGGGGCCTCCGCCGACGAGCAGGACGCGCCCGGTGGGCGTGGGGGTGGCGTCGGTCATGCGGTCCTCCGGTGGAGCAGGTGGGTCAGCTCTCGCAGCAGCCCGTCGATGGTGTGGGGGTCACGGACGGCGATCCGCACCCACGTGGGGTCGAGCCCGGGGAAAGTATCTCCCCTGCGGACCGCCCAGCCCGCCTCGCGCAGGGCAGTGTGCACACCGTCACCCACCTGCGCCAGGACGAAGGGGGCCTCGCTGCCCCCCGTCGGGATGGCCAGGGCGCGCAGTCCTGCGGTGAGGTGGGTCCGCCATGCGGCGAGCTCGTCGGTGGCTCGCTCGGCCTCTGCCAGAGCGTGCGGGGCGGCGGTCTCGATCATGACGCGCAGCGCGAGCGAGCCGACCGACCAGTGCGGTTGGTGGGCCGCGAGCATGGCGACCAGGTCTGGGTCACCGGCGAGGTAGCCGGCGCGGATGCCGGCCACCGCCCAGGTCTTGGTGAGCGAGCGCACGACGAGCACGCCGGTGAGGTCGCCGGGCAGGAGCGACTCGCGCTCGGCGGGTACGGCGTCGATGAAGGCTTCGTCCACGAGCACGACCCGCCCGGGTCGCACGAGTGAGCGGATCGCCTCGGCCGGGTGGAGCACGCCCGTCGGGTTGGTGGGGTTGCCGATGACGACGAGGTCCGCGTCACAGATCCGCTCGATCGCGGCGCCCGTGAGGGCGAAGTCGTCCTCGGGTCGCAGCAGCACGCGGCGGACGTCGTGGCCGGCGGCCCGCAGCGCGGCCTCCGGCTCGGTGAACTGGGGGTGCACGACCACCGCATCACGGGGTGCCAGCGCCCGGGCCAGCAGCGTGAAGGCCTCAGCCCCACCGCTCGTCGGGAGCACCTGATCCCGCGCCAGCCCATGACGAGCAGCCAGCGCATCGCGAGCCCCCGTCGCGTCGGGATACGCAGCGACCGAGCTCAGCTCGTCCGCCAGTGCAGCAGCAAGCCAAGCGGGCGGTTGCGTCAGCCGCACGTTGACCGCCAGGTCCACGAGATCGTCAGACACCTCAACATCCCCATGGTGACGAAGGGGATCCGGTCCGCGGCCGTCCCAGCCACGCGGGTCCTGCCTCTGCGGGACCATCCAGGTGGCGGCGGCCTCGACGAAGGCTGCGGCCACCGAGGGCGAGCCGGCCCAGTGGGTGTGGAGGTAGGACGCGACGAGGGTCGCGCGGCCGGTGCCGGCGGGGTCGAGCGCGAAGCCTTCGGGGCGACCGTCCAGGTCCCAGGCGGCGGGCGCGCCGGCAGAGGGCTCGGTGGTGGTCCGGTGGAACTCGTGACCCGTGACTCGGGTGCCTGCCGGGCCGAGCACCGAGTCCACGAGCGAGGTCGCCTCGCGGTAGCCCAGGGTGAGGCGACGCCCCATGGCGGTGCGCGCCGGGAGCGCGCCGATCATCGGGTGGTCGTCGAGTGTCTCGGCGAGGTAGAGCATCCCGGCGCACTCGGCGACGGTCGGCATCCCGCCCGCGATCGCGGCCCGGACCTCGTGCACGAGAGGGCGGTTGGTCGCCAGCGTGCGGGCATGCACCTCGGGGAAGCCGCCGCCGAGGTAGAGGCCCTGGACGCCGACCGGCAGGGTGGCATCGCGCGCCGGGTCGAGCTCGACGACCTGCGCACCCGCGGCCTCGAGCAGCTCGACCGTCTCGGGGTAGCGGAAGGTGAAGGCTCGTCCGCCCGCGACGGCGATGACGGGGGAGTCCCTTCGAGACGCTTGCTGCGGTTGGAGCACGGCGGTCGGGTCCCACGGCTCGGCGTCGAGCGCGGGTGCCGCTGCGGCGGCGGCGAGGAGGGCGTCGAGGTCGAGGTGCTCCTCGGCAACGGCGGCGATGTGGTCGAGGGTCGCGGCGGCCTCCGCGCGCTCGGCTGCAGGGACGAGCCCGAGGTGGCGCGAGGGCACGTGCATGGCCGCGTCGCGCGGCAGGACACCCCACACGGGCACTCCGACGGACTCGACCGCACGACGGGCCTCGTCACCGTGGCGGGGGGTACCGGCCTTGTTGAGCACGACCCCGACGACGTCGAGAGCGGGGTCGATCGTCGCCAGGCCGTGGACGGTCGCGGCCACCGTGCGCGAGGTCGAGCTGATGTCGACGACGAGCACGACGGGCGTGCGGGTCAGGGCGGCGACGTGCGCGCTGGAGGCGAAGCCGTCGGTCCCGAGCCGCCCGTCCATCAGGCCCATGACGCCCTCGAGGACCGCGATGTCCGCCACCGTCGGGTGGGTTGCGCCGCGCACGAGGAGTGGAGCGACCCTCCCTTCGCCCACGAGCCACGGGTCGAGGGTGCGGCTCGGCCGCCCGGTCGCGAGCGCGTGGTAGCCGGGGTCGATGTAGTCGGGACCGACCTTCGCCGGGGCGACCGTGAGTCCCCGGCGGGACAGCGCCGCCATGATCCCGACGGCGATCGTCGTCTTGCCGTGCCCCGAGGCGGGGGCTGCGACGAGCACCCGAGGCAGAGTCACCACTCGATGCCCTTCTGGCCCTTTTGCCCCTGGTCAAAGGGGTGCTTGACCTTGGTCATCTCGGTCGCGACGTCGGCGATCTCGAGCAGGCGTGGGTGCGGGTCGCGGCCGGTGATGATCACGTGCTGGTAGCCGGGCCGGTGGGTGAGCGTGTCGATGACGTCGTCGAGCTCGACCCAGCCCCACTTCATGACATAGGTGAACTCGTCGAGCACGTAGACGGTGTGGGTCTCCTGCGCCAGCCGGCGCTTGATCTCGGCCCAGCCCTCGCGGGCGTCGGCGGCGTGGTCCTCCTCGCTGCCGGCCTTGCGCGACCACGACCAGCCGGAGCCCATCTTGTGCCACTCGACGGGGCCCCCTTCGCCCGTCTCCTCGTGGACGCGGCCGAGGGTCTTGTAGACCTCTTCCTCGCCGATGCGCCACTTGGCGGACTTGACGAACTGGAAGACCCCGATCGCCCAGCCCTGGTTCCAGCCGCGCAGGGCCAGGCCGAAGGCGGCGGTCGACTTGCCCTTGCCGGTGCCGCCGTGGACGACGACGAGCGGTCGGTTGCGACGCTGCCGCGTGGTGAGCCCGTCGGTGGGGGTGACGGGGGTCTGTCCCTGTGCCATCAGGCGGCGCTCCTGCGTGAGGTGGTGCGGTCGGTGACGATCTCGACGAGGCCGCTCGCGGCGACCTGCTCGAGGGCGATGTGCTCGGCGCCCATCCGGTGGGCGAGGTCGGCTGCCAGCCCCATGCGGAAGCGGCCGGACTCGCAGTCGACGACGACGGTGTCCGCGGTGTGCCCCCAGGCGTCCGCGATGCGCTGCGCGCGGGCGAGGGCATCGGGTCCTGCGGTGGCCCGGCCGTCTGTGACGATGATGACGAGAGCGCGTTGGTTGCGGTCCCGGATGCGCTCTCTCGCAACGAGTCTGGCGACCTCCGTGAGGCCCTCTGCCAGTGGCGTCCGGCCGCCGTGCGGCAGCTCGGCGAGGCGTGCTGCGGCCGCGTCCACTGACGAGGTGGGCGGGAGGGCGACCTCGGCCGCGGTGCCACGGAAGGTCACGAGACCCACCCGGTCGCGCCGCTGGTAGGCGTCCAGGAGCAGCGAGAGGACGGCGGTCTTGACCTCGCCCATCCGTTTGCGCGCAGCCATCGAGCCGGAGGCGTCGACGGCGAGCAGCACGAGGTTGGCCTCGCGGCCGCGGGTGACGGCATGGCGCAGGTCGTCGCCGGTCACGCGGGCCGGCCCGGTGCGGGCCGCTCGACGAGCCGCAGAGGCGCGAAGGGTGGCGGTCAGGTGGACCGGAGCACCTGCCGGTTCGTTGCCGGCGGGGTGGACACCGACGACGCGACCGCGCGGGGTGAGAGCGGGGGAGCGGCGCCCGGTCGGCCCGGAGCCGACGCCGGTGAGCTCGAGGCGGCGGGCGCGGTAGGGCGTGCTGGCGCTGGCCGTGGCAGCGGGGGCAGGCGCCGCTGAAGCGCTGGTGTCGGGCACTTCCGGCCGCTCCC
>JAKDKQ010000192.1 GCA_030453295.1 Janibacter sp. | reverse complement strand
CCGCGACGTTGTAGAAGCTCGTCGGCCCGTCGACGAAGACCCCCTCGCGGTTGCGGCGGCGCACGGTGCTCGCCACCCGAAAGGTGGTGAACTGCGTCCCAGCCCTGGTGGTGCGGTGCTCGGGGTCGGCGACGACCCGCCCACACACGGTGATGACGGTCTCGTTCATGACTGCTCTCCCAACTCTCCTGCCCACCGCTGCCCGGCGGGCTCGTGGGATCCACCCTCGGGGCTGGGCAGGGCGCCGGAGGTCCCCCTGCGCAGGATGTGGAGAGCCGCAGATCAGCCGTCGAGCCTGTGGACGGCGCGGACGACCGCGTCAGCCGAGCGCGCGCTGGATCCCGGCCCGTGCCCGCGCGTGATCGGCCAACACCTGCTCGACCGGCTCGATCACCCGCTCGTCGGCGACCTCACCGATCGCTCGACGCAGGCGCTTGTCGACCACCGAGCCCCGTTTGCGGGCGCCAATCCTGCCCAACCACCGGGAGATGGCGGCGAGCAGCAGCCCGCCGAGCAGCCCACCGACGAGCAGGAGGAAGGGAGTGGCGAAGGGTCCGACATCGACGGTGGGGATGTCCGGCAGCTGGAGCCAGCCGGCGAGGGCGATGACGACGAGCCAGACGAGGCCGACGACGGCAGTCAGTGCGAGCAGCACCTGCAGCAGCCCGAAGATCGGCCACCACAGCGGCTTGCGTCCGCGCAGGGAGGTCCGCATCACGGCCTGGTCGAGCTCGTCGGCGAGGTCGTGGCTCTCCGGGCGCGCGGCATCGGCGACGGCATCGGCCCACCGGGTGGGTAGGCCCTCTCCCGCGGCGGTGCCGATACGACGGGAGGCGAGGTCCACCGCGGCCCGGGCAGCGGGCGCCGGCGGCGGGATCGACGAACGGCCGAGCACCGCTCGCACGTCGTGCTCGGTGATGTCAGGAGCGCCGTCGGCCTGACGATCCAGCCGCAGCCGGCGCAGTGGTGCGGGCCGGAAGGCGCGCACCCACCGGGTGAAGGGCCATCCCGTGCGAGCCCACGACTCCATCCTGAAGTCCCTCGCGACCGCGTCGACCACGGTCGGGACCCCTGCGCTGCGGGCCAACGCGTCGACGAGCTCGTCGCGCGTGCGTCCGGGCACGCCGGGCTCGACGTCGGCGACCGACGACCCGAGGCCCTCTGCTGCGCTGCGCAGGTCAGCCCCCAGTCGGTGGCGGGCCGCGTCGGAGTGCTCCACCGCGTCGTGCAGGCGCGCTCGCAGCTCGTCGAGACCGACACCCGTGACGGTCGAGGTCCCGATGACCTCGTGCCGGTCAAGACCGTCACGCTCGAGGAGTCGGGCCAGGTCGTCGGCGATCTGCTGCTGGCCGCCCGCCGGCAGCCGATCGACCTGGTTGAGGACGACCACGGTCACCGCGCCGTACTCACGCAGGACCGCGACGTAGTCGTCGTGCAGCACTGCGTCCGCGTACTTCTGCGGGTCGGTGACCCACACGAAGACGTCGACGAGCTCGAGGACGCGCGTCGCCTCCTCGCGGTGGGCCGACTCGCGCGAGTCGAAGTCGGGCAGGTCCACCAGGACCAGCCCGTCAAGAGTGGTGTCGGTGGCGTCGACCTCGTGTCGGGTACCCACCGACAGCCAGTCGAGGAGCTCGCCGGCCGGCTCCGAGCCCCAGACCGCCGCGGTCGGGGTCGACGTCGTCGGCCGCCGCATGCCCGCTCGGGCCACCTCAGCACCGACGAGAGCGTTGAAGAGCGAGGACTTGCCCGAGCCAGTGGCTCCGGCGAGCGCGACGACGGTGTGCCCACCGACGAGCGCCGTGCGCTCACGGACCTTGTCGACGACATCGCCGGCTCGGTGTGCCTGCGCTCGCTCCAGGCGTGCGCCTCCCGCGTCGAGCGCATCCGAGAGGGCATCGGCGCGATCGCCCAGCTCCTCGACGGACAGGGCCGCGGCATCGCCACCTCGACGAAGGGGGTTGAGCCGGCTCATCGCAGCCCCTCCCCGACGGCCGCGGTCGCCTGCTGCAGGCGACGGATCTGCGCCTCACTCACGGCGAGGCCGCCGGTCACCTCGGTGTAGCGGTCTCGCTCAGCGGTGTAGAGCGCGTCCACACGCTCCAGGAGGAGGGTGCGGGCCTTCTTGGCCATGTCGCGCACGGCCTGGTCACCGAAGATCGCCTCGAGCACCTTTTGTGCCAGCGCCGTCGTACCACCAGCGATCGCCACCTCCGGCGCCACGAGGACACCGCCGGTGTGGGCGAAGGAGACGAGCATGAGGAAGAGCCCGATGCCGTTGACGCCGTAGGCGGCGATCCGGGCGTTGGTCCGGCGGTTGCCCCCCTCGGCCCGCACGATGTCCAGGACATCGCTCTGCCACTCCCGCACGAGTCGCTCGACGGAGGGCTCCAGCTGCGAGGAGGAGCGCGCCAGACCCGGGTGCTCGTCGAGCACGATCGGGCCGGCCTCGGTACCTCGCCAGGTGCGGGCGACCGTCGCGGCGGCCGTGTCCGCCTCGGCGATGAGCAGGGCACTCACGCCGGTGTGCAGCGCCTCGTCGAGCTCGGCGGACGGCGGCGGGCCGCCGCTCACGGCAGAGGTGACGCGGTCGCGGATCTTGGAGACTCCCTTTTCGACCTTGCGGAAGAACTCACCGGTCCCGACGAACTCCTGCCACCGGGCGAGGACCTCACCACGCAGGAGCTGCCCGTCCTGCATGCCGTCGGTGACGCCCCCCTCGGCCTTGTCGTAGGCGTCGTAGGCCGTCTGCGCGAGGCTGCTGGTCTCCTCGCGGTGCGACTGCGCCGCCTCGATGAGGATCTGTGCTCGACCCTCGAGCGAGCGCAGGGCCCCCTGGAGGGTCTGGCGGATGATCATCGTCCGGGCGCGCTGGTCGCCGGCGAGAGCCGTGAGCCAGCCGCGCAGCCGCTCGATGTCGGCCTCGGGGATGAGTCCGTCGACGAGCTCGGTCTCGGGGACGGTGAAGACGGGCGCCGTCTCGAGGTGCTGCTCGCGCAGCATCTCGATGAGGTGCGAGCGGACGTCCGTCATCGCCGGACGGTCCACCCGGTCGAGCACGATGGCGACAGCCGTCCCCCGCTCGGCGGCCTGGCGCAGCAGGTTCCACGGGATGGCGTCCGCATACCGTGCCGCGGTGGTGACGAAGAGCCACAGATCGGCGGCGGACAGCAGCTGGGCCGCCAGCTCGCGGTTGGCCGAGACCACCGAGTCGATGTCGGGTGCGTCGAGGATCGCCATCCCCGGAGGGAGGGTCTGCGAGGGAGTGAGGCGGACTGTGCCGGGCTGAGGCTCGCGGCGCTCGTCGCCGGTGACCCGAGCAAGCGAAGGGAGGACCCTCGCGTCTCGGAACCACCGCTCGTCATCAGGGTGGTGGATGAGCACGGGGCTGGTGGTCGTGGGACGCAGGACCCCGGAACGGCTGACCTCACGTCGCAGGATGGAGTTGACGAGCGTCGACTTGCCCGAGCCGGTGGAGCCGCCGACGACGGCCAGCAGTGGCGCGTCGATCGAGGACAACCGCGGGATCACGTAGTCGTCGAGCTGGTCGAGCAGCGCCGTTCGCTCCGCCCGGGCCGTCTGCGTGCTGGGCAGGTCCAGCATCAGTCGACTGCGCTCGACCTCGTCCCGCAGCGCGGAAACCCGCGCCAGGAGGTCGCGGTCGTTGTCGCTGCCCCGTGCGAACTCACCCATGGGCACACCTTAACCAGCGAAGGGGTGGGTGCAGCGCGCACGGCGCCGGAGCGCCCCCGGTTGGATTCGAACCAACGACCTAGGGATTAGAAGGCCCTTGCTCTGTCCACCTGAGCTACGGAGGCATGCCCCGGCCGCAGCTGGTGACCACGCGGGGCGGGCTTCAGTGTAGTGATCGTCTCGACCTGCCATGATCGGCACCATGTCCGTCCGTGTGGTCGTGCGCGAGGCGAGGGTCACCGAGTCCCCCGCCGACCTCGCCCTGCTCGACCACGGCGAACGCCTGCGGGCCGACCGCAAGCGGCAGTCCGCTCCCTTCGTCACAGGGCACGCCCTCGCTCGGCGCGTCCTCGGCGAGCTGCTCGAGCGCGATCCCGCGTCGTTGTCCTTCGAGCGACGCTGCGCCACCTGCACCAGCGACCGGCACGGCAAACCGAGCCTCGTCGGTGTCCCGGGATGGCACTTCTCCCTCTCCTACACACCCGCCGTCGCCGTCCTGGCGGTCGCGCAGGGCGCCGATGTCGGGATCGACGTCGAGGACCTGACCGATGCTGACTTCGAGGGATTTGCCGGGGCCACCTTGGCTCGCGACGAGGTCACGGGGTTCGACGGGCTCACGGGGCACGGGCTCCTCGTCGCCCGAGCCTGCGTGTGGGCCCGCAAGGAGGCCGTCCTCAAGGCGACCGGCCACGGCCTGGTCGTCGACCCGTCGGAGGTCCTCGTCTCCGCACCCGGTGTCGCTCCACGGCTCGTGGACTGGCGCGCCGACGAGCCGCGCCCGTCCGCGATCTCGATCTCGGACGTGGCCCTGGCCACTCGCGACCACAGGGCCGCGGTCGCCGCGCTGACCGACGACGACCTCGAGGTCGTCGTCGG